>CAYPNZ010000085.1:0-8939 GCA_964411845.1 uncultured Anaerolineaceae bacterium | reverse complement strand
TTCCGGCTGACGGGCGGCGCGGCGGTGGTTGCCGGATATCTGGGTATTTTTGTCAATCGCCCGCTGTACATCATCACCACCATCGGTATCGCGCTGATTACCTTTTTTGTCGTGCAACGGTTCATCGCCCGCCGAATGTTTCTGTACGGACGGCGGCGGCTGGTGGTGATGGTCATCGTCGGCATGGTGTTCGAGGGTATCGCCGGGACGGTGGCATATTTCACCGCGCCGGATGTGCCGTGGCTCATCGGGCTGTACGGGGTGGGGTTTGTGCTGCCGGGACTCATCGCGCAGGATATGGAGCGGCAGGGTGTGTGGCGCACGGTGTTCACCGTGCTGATAACCGCCGGCATCACGTATTTATTGATGGAAAACGTGCTGGCAATCAAAAATAATTTGCCCGTCTACTGGAACAGCATCGCTTTTGAGGATAAAACGATTTTCTATTCGTACCACACCCAACTGCTGATTCCCGCCGTGGTGTTGAGCGTCATCGTCAGCGCGGTGCTGTTTGAATGGATGAATATCCGTTCCGGCGGATTTTTGACCGCCGCATACGCCGCGCTCTTCGTGCTGAAACCGCTGCATCTGGTCTTCATCGCGCTGGTGGGGATTTTGGTGTATTTCACCGTCACCCATTTTTTAATGCGCTACACCCCCATTTTCGGGCGGACGAAATTTGCCATGATGGTGCTGACCGCACTCGTTTTCACCTGGGGGTTTGAAGTGTTGACGGCGCAACTCACCAACAACGCCTTCATTCCTTTTGCCGGATTCAGCATCATCAGCCCGATGATTGCCGCGCTGATAGCCAACGACGGCGAGCGGCAGGGCTTGCAAAAAACGATGATTGGCGTGACAGCCACCACCTTCATCGTCTTCATCGCCATCAAAGGGGTTGATTTGCTGGTTTTGGCATGATGAACTTTCGCGCACTTTTCCGGCTTCTCGCCACCGGCATCCTGCTGACGGCGTGCGGCACAACCCCGCCGACGCTTTCCGCCGCGACACCCGCCCCGCCGACAGCAACGCCGACCGTCACCGGCACGCCGCTATTCCGCGCGGTTTCGCCCGTGTCGCCCCTGCCGACCGCTACCGCGACTCCCGTGCCCCCAACCGCTACCCCGACCCCCGTGCCGACGCTGCGTCCGCTGACGGGCAATTTCGCCAATCAGATTGCGCGGCTGGAACGCGCCGCGCCCGCGGCAAAGAGCAACCTTTTCGTGCCGCCGACGGACGCGGAAATGGCGGATTTTGCCGCGTTGTGGCAAGCGATGGCGCAGGGCAAAGCCGCCGAAAATATTTCTTTGGTAGAACGGCACGGGTTTGAATTGCTGACATACACCGACAAAGCCTTTGACGGCAGCAAGAGCGTTCTTTTGCGCGAAAAGAAGCCGGTGCGGCGCGGCTGGGGACTCTTTGCCCGCCGAATTGACCCCCAAAACACCCTCATCATCGAAGCGCCCCACCCGCTTTTCGATACCGGCACGCCCAAAGTGGCGCTGGATATTTTCCGCGCGCTGAACGCCTCGGCGCTGCTGGTGGCGGGCGCGCACCGTTACGCCAACGCCGACGGCTCGGCGGACGCGGCGCACAGCACGCAGACGGTTTTTCAGGCAATCCACGCCACAGCCGCCGGAGAAACCGCCGTGATATTACAGATTCACGGCTTCGCCGCCGCCAACCATCCCGGTTATCCGCAAGTGGTGCTGGGGGGCAATAGCCACGCCGAAAGTGCCGCGCTGGCGGCATCACTGGCGGAAAGCCTGCAAAACGCCGGGCTGACCGTCGGCGTATGCGGGTCGGGGCAGTGGGAAAAACTGTGCGGCACGCGCAATTTGCAGGGCGAAACGGCGGACGGCATATTTCTGCATCTCGAATTGGCTGAATCGGTGCGAATGAACGACAAGCCACTGTTGCAGGCGCTGGTTCACACATTGGGCAAGTGATGAGTTAAAGGTAAAGACTCAATGCCGTACTGGGTTGTAGTTTGGCATAAACGGTTAATTGGGTATCATGTCTTTTGTAGGTCTTTGGGGGGGTAAGGGGTATGCCATTGCGAGCGAATCGAATCAATCTCAAATTACGCCCCCGGAGATTGCTTCGGTGGAAAAACATGTCTTGCCAATGACAGAAGCGCCAAATCCCCTAAATTCCGATGAGACCTTTGTTGTTTGAGAAGAAATGGGTCGTGCCGTTTTTTAACGGAGACCCGGAAGTACGCCCCTTCCCCAAATTTTAGAGGGAGGAGAATAAATCGCCCCGGAAACCATACCATGTCCGATACCATCCAACAATTTTTCATTTACAATCATATAATTATTCTGTTTGTGTATGGACAGGTATTCTTTGTGTTGGGGTTGGCTATTGCGTTGCAGTCGTGGCGGCATAGCCGGTTGTCGTTGGCACGGAATTTGCATTGGCTGGCAATTTTCGGTTTTACACACGGATTGCACGAATGGGGCGATGTTTTTATTCCGATACAAGCGGCATATTTGCCCGATGATGTTATCAATGTGTTGACGGTGGTACAACTGCTGTTGCTGGCGGTATCGTTTGTCAGTTTGTTTCAATACGGCATTGAAAGTTTGCGCCCCCTGCCCGAGCGCTGGCGTTTGTCGCGCTATTTGCCGCTTGCCGTTTTTGCCGGTTGGCTGCTTTACCTGTTTCTGCCCGGTTTCACTTTGGCGGGGGATTTGTCGAATTGGGCGCGGACGGGAGACATTTATGCGCGGTATAGCATGGGATTTCCCGGCGGGCTTTTGGCGGCGTATGGCTTGCAGCGGGTTATAAAAAACGATTTGGCGCCATATAATGTGCAATATGTCATCCCTATGGTTCGACTGATGCAAGTCGGGCTGGCGGGCTACGGCATTATGGGCGGGTTGATTGTACCTGCCGGCGCTTTTTTCCCGGCAAACGTGCTCAATCAAGAATTGGTTCAACACATCACATCGCTGCCAATTCAGGTGTATCGCAGTTTGCTGGGGTTAACGTTGATGTTTGCCACCATCAGAATGCTGGATGTTTTCCATACCGAATTGGAATTCCGGCTGGCGAATATCGAGGAATCGCAGATACTGTTGGCTGAACGTGAACGAATTGGGCGCGAATTGCACGACGGCACGTTGCAAACCATTTATGCTGCCGGTTTGATACTGCGCACCGCCGAACGTAATTTGTTGCGGAATGATATTGAAGGTGGAACATCGCGGTTGCAACAGGGCATTGAAATGCTGGAGCAATCGGTTTCCGATATTCGCGGTTATATCGGCACACTTAAACCTCAACCCACCACCCAAAGTTTAGCCGCCGGATTGACCGAGATTGCGCATACGTTTCATAATAATTTCCTGCTGGAAACCGACCTTAATTTGGATATGCCCGCCGAGTTGATTTTATCGCCGGTTCAGGTGAGCCGGCTGCTGGCAATTGCCAACGAAGCGATGAGCAATGTGGCTCGGCACGCCGAAGCAACCAAAGTGTTATTATCTACGGTGGTGCGTCATGGCTGGCTGTTTTTAACCGTAAAAGATAACGGCAAAGGCTTGCCCGTTGATATTGTCAGGGGATATGGGTTAAACAATATGCGTGACCGTGCCAGATTGCTGGGGGGCATTATGGAAATATCCAGCGCCCCCAATAAAGGTACAACCGTTGCTGTAAAAGTGCCCATAGGAGACAGTTATGAAACAACTACGTATCTTGCTAGTGGATGACCATCACGTTGTGCGGTTGGGGTTGCGGTCGTTGTTGGAGGGTGAACCTGATTTGGCGGTGGTTGGCGAAGCGGGGAACGCAAGCGAGGCGCTGCAAATGGTGCGGCAATTGCAGCCGGATATTGTTTTGATGGACATTCGTTTGCCGGACAAAAATGGTATTGAAGCGTGTCGGGAAATTAAACAACAATATCCGCGCATCCACGTTTTAATGCTGACATCCTATGCCGATGATGATATGGTTACGGAAGCCATCGTCGCCGGGGCTACCGGTTACGTGCTAAAACAGTTAAGCACCGATGAACTGTTGAAAGCGGTGCGCACCGTGGGAGACGGCGAATCCATTTTGGATGCGAAAGTGGCAAAACAGGTTCTAAATTACGTAAAACGTACCCAACGCCAATCATCCAACGTTGCCTTCCGCGATTTGTCAACGCGGGAAATACAGGTCTTAAAATTGGTTGCCGAAGGCAAAAGCAATACGGATATTGCCAAAACGTTAATGTTAAGCACCACCACGGTTCGCAACCACGTTAGCGCAATTTTAAGCAAACTGGGGCTTTCCAACCGCATCGAAGCGGCAACTTATGCCGTGCGGCATCACATTGAACGATACACGCTGTAAATGCACACATCCCCGCTATTCGTGATAACGGGGATGTGCATTAAGGAGAACAAGAAACGGCTATCGGATGATGCGCCACGCGATTTTTACGGGAAGGTGCGGATGAAAGAAATGACATCCGCAACATCTTGGTCTGAAAGGTCGTGTTCGTCAGTGGGGGGCATTGTGCCGTATCCCTGCCGAATGATAGCCGCCAATGTGCCGTCGTTTGGATAGTAAACATTCAGCAGTGGACCGTGTAACGGTCTGTCACTGTTTCCCATTGTGCCGTGGCATCCGGCACAGGTGTGGTCGTACAGTGGCGCGCCTCTGCCGGGGTCGCCGGGTACTGTTGCTTGCAGCGCAACCGGTGCCGGCGGCGTTAAAGGCGATACCGCATCTTGCGTCATTTGTGTTCGAGCGGCAGCTTCGGCTTGGTACACCCCGAAAGCCAACCCGGCGCCCAAAACCAGCCCGATTACCACCAAAAATATACCGACCCAAGTTATTTTACTCATATCAATTTCCCCCTTCTTCCCCGCGGAAAGTCATCAGGTACTGGGTGATGGCTTCAATTTGCTGATGGGTTAATACTTGTTGCCCTTCGCCGGGGGGCGGAACGAAAACCGGCATTTTTGCATTCGGGTTCATTGCCAGCGAATTTTCGATGTAACTGTGAATAAACGCCGGGTCGCGCAGAGCGCCCACTTCCGAAAGCGAAGGACCGTCTTTTGTGCCTTCGCCGTTTTCACCGTGGCAAACGGCACAATTGCCTTCGTACAAACTTCGACCCACAACTTGGGTGGCGTTCAACACAATGCCGCGTTCAGCCGCTTTTGTCGGCGGTGTAGATGCCCAGCCGGCGTAAGTTAGCACAACAACCCCTGCGATGAACAACGCGCCGATGGTCATTGCCACCGGACGTCGTTCGGGGCGACGGGATTTTTCTCGGCTGTAGAATGGTAGGAAGAGCAGCGCCAAAACGATGAGGCTGGGAATAACGATGACGCCAATCCATTCCAACGAACCGGGAAACAATTTTAACAGTTGGAAAAGGAACAGGAAATACCATTCCGGGCGCGGTACATAATCGGATGCCACCGGGTCGGCGCGGGCTTCCAGCCCGGCGCCCACAAACACCGCCAGCGCCACCAAAATCAAGAAGACAATCAAACTGATGATGGCATCTTCCACAATGGTATCGGGCCAAAACGGATGCCCCTGTTTTTTGAAAAGATTGTATCGTTCTTTTTCGTCTGCGGGTAATTTTTCTTTTTTGGATTCCCACAGCCATGGCGGCACCGAAACGCCGAGATAGACCACCAAATACAAGTGTACGCCGATGGTCAACAGAAACAATGCCGGTAATATCAACATATGCGTGCCATAAAATCGGGTTAGCGTTAGCGCGCCGACGGCACTGCCGCCACGGATAATTTTTAAAATTGCATCGCCGATGAGGGGAACAGTGCCTGCCATGCTGGTGCCCACGGTGGTTGCCCAGTAGGCTTTTTGGTCCCACGGTAAAAGATAACCGGTAAACCCGGAACCGACCACCAGCAGCAACAGTATCACACCGGCTACCCAAGTGGCTTCGCGGGGGTGTTTGTATGCACCCATCACAAAAACGGTAACCAAATGCAATCCTACCAGCACAATCATCGCGCTGGAACCCCAGTGGTGGATGCCTCGAATCAGGCTGCCAAACGGCAGCACGTATTGGATGAACCGTACCGTTTCGTAGGCGTGGTCCGGGCTGGGCACGTAAAATAAAGCCAATATTGTACCGGTTACCGCTTGCAAAATGAACACGAACAAAGTGGCAAAACCCAACGTGTACAGCCATCCTGCGCCACGCGGAATTTTTCGTAAAAATAAGACGTTGTATATTTGACTGATGCCGGCTCGCTCTTCAAGCCATTTGGAAAACTGTGTCATGGTTTTTCTCTCCTACACCGGCGTTTTTTCCGGAATACCCGAACGGAAATCTTCATACTGTATGACCACGTGTTCGTTCTTAATTTGTACCGGCAGCGTATCCAGCGGACGCGGCGGCGGACCGGAAGTAACCTGCCCGTCCTCGGTGAAGATGCCGTTATGGCACGGACACACAAAATGTTCGGCGTTTTTTCCGGAATCTACCCAGTTGAAGGCGCACCCCAAATGGGTGCAGTGCCCGTTGAACACCGTTACATCGGTATCGCTGTTGCGCACAACCCACACACTGCGGCTTTCGATGCTGCGCTGCCAGCCATCGGTTTTGGTAATGGTAAACTGTGCCACCGTTGGCACGCCCACCGGATATTCATCTAACTTTCCCAAAGTTATTTCGTTGCTTTCGGATTTTTGAAACGCTGATGAGACCAGTGTGCCGATGATGGGGATGCCGACAGAGGCGCTCATAAATGCGCCAATGCCGCCGACCAGCCATTTTGAAAATTGCCTGCGACTGAGGCGGATGGTGCTGCTTTCTTCTGCCTCAGTCACAGGTGTACATTTTTCGTCAGCCATAATTCGTCACCTCTTTCTACTTTTTATTGCCCAGCCCAGTCAACATTGGCGTAAGGGTAGTTGCCGGTCGGGCGAATGATTTTCACAAAGCGGTACGAACTGCCGTCTTTGCCTTTGGTATCGCCGTGGCATTGGTTGCAACCGGTAATGGCTTTATCGTATGCGGCGGTGAAAGCATCTTTGTCTTTGGCGCTGATAGCGTCCATCAGCGGGTCGAGGTCGCTGTGTTCAAATTTTTTCAAGGCATCGGCGTGGCTGGGGCGGGTGGCTTCGCCAACTTCTTGAATTTCCGTCATTTCTTTGACCTGATATTTTGCCATATCCCAGTTGCCGGCATCAACTGCCCACCAAGCATTATTCATACGGGTGGAATATTCAATCATCACTGTGCCCAAGCCGGGTTGAATATTCCATAGCGTTAAACTGCGGTCGGCATTGTTAAATTTAGAAGTGGTTTGTCCGTTGGAAATTACAACTGCAACAACGATAGCAATAATTGCCAATACAACGGATGCTCCAATTGAATACATTAAACCTTTGTTTTGCATAATCCTCGCTCCTTTGGGTTTGGTATATGTTTTTAAAAATGTAAATTTTGCGCTATGACGAATAGCCGACGAATTGTGTTACGGTCTAAACAGTGTTACCGATTATAGGGTTAACATAACCGGTAACGATGCGCATCTGACCATAAGTGTATTCAGTATATGTTGGAACGGTGGGGGTAACAAGGGAAGTTTGACCTATTTTCTGTGGTACAGATGACCTGAGTACCGCGGGGGATGTCAAAGACGGCGGTCAAACCGAACAACGGTAGTGGGCAGAGATACCAACCGGCAAAAAAACACCCCGTAATTTTACGGGGTGTTCGTTAAGGCGACGACCGGATTCGAACCGGTGAATAAGGGTTTTGCAGACCCCTGCCTTACCACTTGGCTACGTCGCCGCGACAGAGATTTTAGCATAACTGCTGCTGTCGGGCAACTTTCCATCATAAATTAGACCCCCGCAAAAATCAACCGTTGCGAGACGGAAACGCTGCAAACTCACGCCGATTGGCTGCGAGCGCCGAGACGGTCGTAAAACATGGTTTGTTTTGCCGCCGGGCAAAATGAAGCACCAATGTTGATAATCCAATGAAATTGCCGTATAATCAGGTTCGATTTTTCGGTGGTTTACAAAAACTTGGAATGCAGAACTGCCACCCACCCCATTTAAAAGAAAGCAGCAATCTTTCAGAGGTGATAGAATGCACAATGAACTCCGCAGTGTCAGCATTGTTGGCATCGGGCAAATTCCGGTGCGGAAAGAAAATCCCAAAAGTTTGCGCGAAATGGGCGCAGACGTTTTGCGTTTGGCAATGGAAGATGCCGGTATTGACCATATTGATGCGCTGTTTGTGGGCAATATGCTGGCGGATGAATTACAGGGACAAAAGCACGTGGCAACTTTAATTGCCAGTGCCGCCGGTATGCGGGGCATTGAAGCCTTGCACGTGCGAGCCGCCACGGCAACCGGCGCAGCGGCACTGCGGATGGCGTATTTTGCGGTGGCAAGTGGCGAAGCGCGGTTGGCGGTAGCGTTGGGCGTGGAGAAAATGAGCAGTGGCGACGCCACCCCCGCTTTGGCAAAAGCGCTCGATGCGGAAACGGAACGACCCACCGGCGCCACGCTGCTAAGCCAGAATGCACAACTGATGCAATTATATATGGATACCTACGGTCTATCCGTAGATGATTTTAACAACTTCTCGTTGGTGGCGCACCAAAATGCACGCACCAACCCGAACGCACTTTTTAAAAATAAAGCCGTTACCCCGGAAATGATCCATAATTCGCGGGTCATTGTTCCCCCCTTGCGCCTGTTCGATGCGTCGCCGGTATGTGACGGTGCGGCGGCGGTGGTGCTCACCCGCACCGAAGAAGCGCGCGCATATACCAACCAACCGGTAAAAATCCTCAGTTCCAGCGTGGCAACCGATTGGCTGCGCATTGCCGACCGCCCCAACCCGTTACGTTTGTTTGCCGCAGAACGTTCCACGCGCGAAGCATTCCGCAAAGCGAATGTGCATCGCACCGATTTGGATGTGGTGGAAGTGCACGATG
>CAYPNZ010000084.1:0-8963 GCA_964411845.1 uncultured Anaerolineaceae bacterium | reverse complement strand
ATGATGGTGCTTTACAATTTAGCCCACTGGCAAATTGTAACCCCGCGAAAAGGCGATTTAAGCGGCGGCATCACGACAATCCCCGCACCGAGGGGAAATATTTTCGACAGCACGGGGCATCTGCTGGCAACCGATATTCCGGAATATGATGTGAAATTCAGCCCGAACGTGGTTTCCGACGACATTGAACGGCAAGCCATCGCCGAGCAGATTGCTTCAATATTACACATGCCGCGCAATAAAGTACTGAAATTGGTTCGCGGCAAAGGCGAAAACGACAAATACGAACCCATCACCATTCCCGGCGAAGGTGTTTCGCAAGATATAAAACAGGCGCTGGCAGGCATAAAAGGCGTTGATTTCGATATGTACTACCAACGGGTTTACCCCGAAGGCAGTCTTGCCGCGCAAACGCTGGGGTTCACCACCAATTCGGAAGAAGAAACCATCGGCGGGATGGTACGCATCCATACGGGCACATATGGCATCGAAGCAACATACGAGAAGGTTTTAAGCGGCACAAACGGATACCAAAATTCTTTCGGATACCTGCCGGAAGTGGTTGCCGACCCCCGCCAAAGCACCGAGCCGATTCCGGGTGCAGATTTGTATTTAACGCTCAACCGCGCGGCACAAAAAGTGGTGGAAGATGAACTGGCGGCAGCCATCGCCCGTTACGGGGCGGAAAGCGGGCGCGTATTGGTGATGAATCCGCGCACCGGCGAAATTTTGGCGCTGGCAAATTACCCCACCTTCGATTTGAACAATTATGCCGGCGTCAGTGATTATGCACTTTACAATAATGATAGCGTCAGTGCCATTTACGAACCCGGTTCGGTTTTTAAAGCCTTCACCATGGCAAGCGCGCTCGATGTGCATGCCGTGGGTCCCGGTTCAACCATAAACGATACCGGTATGGTGCAAATCGGTAATCGCGTTATTTACAACGCCGACCGCCAAGCGCACGGGGTGGTCAACATGACCACCGTGCTGGCAAAAAGCCTTAACGTGGGCACGGCAGCCATTGCCGAGCGGATGGGGCAAGAAACATTCTACCGTTATGTGAATGCTTTCGGCTTCGGCAAAGAAACCGGCGTTGACCTGCCCGGCGAAGTTTCCGGCGATTACCCCGCACCCGGCACCGACTACTGGTTCAGAGAAGCGCACGCCTACGTGTCATTCGGACAAGGCATTGCCACCACTCCGTTGCAAATTATCACCGCCTTTTCCGCCATTGCCAATAACGGGGTGATGATGAGACCGCATGTGGTTGCCAAAATTGTGCATCACCGAACAAACACCGTGCAAAAAATAACACCGCGGGTGTTAAACCGTCCCATTTCGGCAGATACCGCCAACATTTTGACACAAATGCTGGTGAACGCCATCGAGCAATCCAATTCCGAAGCGCAAATTGCCGGCTATAAAGTTGCCGGCAAAACCGGCACATCGCAGGTTGTCTCTCAGCAAGCCATCCACGACCCGAATCGAGAGATAAAATACAGCCGCAACGAAACCATCCACTCTTTTGCCGGGTTTTTCCCCGCCGATGACCCGCAGTTGGCAATTTTGGTCATTTTGGACAAACCCACCGTCGGCGAGTGGGGGTCGCACACCGCCGCCCCGACTTTCAGCCGCATCGGCGAACAATTGGCGCGCATTTTCGACATTCCGCCGGACAACCTTTCGGTGGCACAGAGGTAGCCGTGGCAACCACCAAACTTACATTGGCAGACGTGCTTTTCGCACTGACCGGATTGCACGCCGATACCGCAACCGAATATCCCGTTTCTCGCGTGACGATTGACTCCCGCCGCTGTGAACCGGGCGCGCTGTTTGTTGCCCTGCCCGGCGAAAATACCGACGGGCACACCTTTGTGGCGCAGGCTTTCGCGGCGGGCGCCATTGCCGCCATCACCGACCGCCCCGTCACCGCCGATTGCACGGTCGTCACCGCCGAAAACCCGCAGCTGCCCGCCGATTGGCAGCCGCCGCTCTGCATTCAAGTGGAAAACAGCCTGCGCGGGCTGCAAAAATTGGCAGCCGATTGGCGCAACCGGTTTTCTCCGCAGGTCATCGGCATTACCGGCAGTGTGGGAAAAACCAGCACCAAAGAATTGACCGCACTGGTTTTGGCGCAAAAATTCACCGTGCTGAAAAACGCCGGCAACCTTAACAACGAAATAGGCTTACCTTTAACCCTTTTGCAATTGACCGATGCCCATCAACAAGTGGTTTTGGAAATGGGCATGTACGATGTCGGTGAAATTGAAACCCTGTGCCGCATCGCCCGCCCACACATCGGGGTGGTAACCAACGTGGGACCCAGCCATTTGGCGCGGCTCGGCTCGCTGGAACGAATTGCCGCCGCCAAACAAGAATTGGTGGCAGCACTCCCCGCCGACGGCATCGCCATTTTAAACGCCGATGACCCGCTGGTGATGAACATGGCAGCGCACACCCGCGCCCGCGTTTTCACTTACGGGCTTTCTCCCGATGCCGACCTGTGGGCAGACCAAATTAACAGCGAAGGGCTGGAAGGGGTGCGATTTGTACTGCACCACCGCAGCGAAACCATCCACGTGAAAGTGCCGCTGCTGGGCAGACACAGCGTGCATACCGCGTTGCGCGCCGCCGCCGTCGGGTTGACACAGGGCATGCACTGGGGCGAAATTGTCGCCGGGCTGCAAAACCGAAACGCCCAATTGCGGCTGGTGGCAATTCCGGGTCCGCACAACTCTATCATTTTGGATGACACCTATAACGCCAGCCCCGATTCCACCATTGCCGCACTGAATTTGCTGCACGAACTGACCGCCCCGCGCAAAATTGCCGTGCTCGGTTATATGGCGGAACTGGGCGCGTATGAAGAAGAAGGGCACCGAAAAGTGGGCTGCCGCGCCGCCGATACCGTGGACATTCTGATTGCCGTCGGTCGCCGCGCCGAAACGGTCGCCGCCGAAGCCATCGCCTGCGGGCTGGACGAATCGCACGTGCATGTGATGCCGTCCACCCAAGCCGCACTGGATTTTCTGCGGACAATCACCGCCGACGGCGACACTATTTTGGTTAAAGGCTCGCGTTCTATGGCGATGGAAGCCATTGTGGACGGATTGACCGTCTCGGCGGAGGACGCAGGCTGATGGCATATTCACTCACACTGGGAACCATCTCGTTTCTGCTGGCAGTCATCTGGGGCACACCGCTCATCAGTTGGCTGAAACGGCTCAAAATCGGGCAGCAAATTCGGGTGGAAGGACCGACCACCCATCAGGTAAAAGCCGGCACCCCCACTATGGGCGGATTGCTCATTGTGATACCGGTACTGCTCATCACCGGCGTGCTGAATATTGCCAACTGGCTGGGGTTCAATCTCATCGGCAAATCCATTTTGGTGCCGATGGGCATTATGGCAACTTTTGCCGTGCTGGGCGTTATTGACGATTTGGAAACGGTGCGCGGTCCGGTGCGGGGGTTGTCTGCCCGCACAAAATTTACGGCGCAATTGGTGCTGGCAACCATTGCCACACTGGTTATGTCGCTGGGCGATTTTCAGTTTGCCAACGCGGTTGCCGTGCCGGGCATTCAACACCCCATTGAAATCAGTCCGCTGATTTGGATTCCGGTGGGAATTTTCATTATTTTGGCAACCGGTAACGCCGTCAATCTCACCGACGGGTTGGATGGGCTGGCGGGCAGTATCGCCGCGGTAACTTTTGTGGCATACGGCATCATCGCGTTTTTGCAGGGGCAATTGTGGCTGGTGGCGTTTACATTCACCGTCACCGGTGCGATTTTCGCCTTTTTATGGTACAACGCCTACCCTGCCCAACTTTTTATGGGCGAAGTCGGTTCCGGCACACTCGGCGCAACGCTGGCAGTGGTGGCGCTGATGAGCGGTCAATGGCTGTTGCTGCCGGTCATCGCTTTTGTTTTTCTCGCCGAAACGGTTTCGGTAATTTTGCAGGTAGGCTATTTCAAACTGACCAAAGGAAAGCGGCTCTTTAAAATGAGTCCGCTGCACAACCATTTTGAATTGTCCGGCTGGTCAGAAACACAAGTCACCCAACGGTTGTGGCTTATTGCAATTTTGTCAGCAATGCTGGGCATAGCCCTGGCACTGAAATAATACACCAATCACCATTATTCATTTCTAGAGAGGGAAGATACCATGAGTAACACACCAAAACCCCGACCCAACACCTTCAAGCCTGTACTGGTTCCGCGCACGCCGCAACAGCAGCAAACCGCCTACGAAGCGGCTTTGGAACTGGTGCAACTCATTGATGCCCACCTCACCAACGGCACCCAACACTATCGCACCAAGTCCGGCAAATTGCTGCGCACGCTCGACCAAGTGGTGAACGCCATTATGAGCGACAACCTGCTCATCGAAACGCCGAGCGTTGGCTGGCACGACGAACTTGCCCGCGCCGCCTAGCCGTATACCGTCGCTGCAATGACCACCCGAACATCAACGGCGTTTGCCGGTTTGGGGGTGGTTGTGGTGGGGTTGGCACGCGAAGGGAGCGCCGTCGCCCGCTTTTTTGCGGAACGGGGCGCGCGCGTTACGGTAACAGACGCGCAACCCGCCGCCAAATTGCAGGGGTGGCTTGCCGCACTGCGCGGATTGCCCATCGAATTTGAGTTGGGCGCGCATCCCGACACCCTGCTCAACCCGTGCCGCACCGATATGCTGGTCGTCAGTCCGGGCGTACCGCCGAATATTCCGTTTTTGCGACGGGCACAGCAAAAAAAGTTGCTGCTCACCACCGAAAGCCGAATTTTGAGCCAATTCAGCCCGGCGCCGGTCATCGGCATCACCGGTTCCAGCGGCAAAACTACCACCACCACTCTGACCGGAAAAATGCTGGCGGAAAGCGGTTTCGTCACCCATGTGGGGGGCAATATCGGCACCCCGCTCATCACCCGGCTGGACGATTTTCGCCCCACTGACCGAGTTGTGCTGGAATTGAGCAGTTTTCAGTTAGAGTATTTTCACGCCGAGACAAATGCGAATGCCGTTTGTCCGCCGGAATTGATGCCGCTGCGAGCAGGCTTCAGCCCGGCTATCGGCGCGATACTGAACATCACCCCCAACCATCTCGACCGGCACAAAACGATGACGGCATATACCGCCGCCAAACGGGCAATCGTGGCATATATGGGTGCAGACGACATCGCTATTTTCGGACAAGACGACCCCGGCGCACGCGCTATCGGCACCGAAACCCACCGTCCCGCCGTGCGCTGGTTCAGCGCGAAAAACAAGGTGGCAAACGGCGCATTTCTGGCAAACGGACACATTATGCTGGCAGCCGCAAGTGAACACATTCCCATCTGCCGCGCCGATGACATCCGCTTGCCGGGTGCACACAACCGGCTGAATGTGCTGGCGGCATGCGCCATTGCCCACAGTGCGGGCGCAACACCCGCCGCGATGGCAAAAGTGGCAACCGAATTTGCCGGCGTGCCGCACCGGCTGGAAATTGTCGCCGAACAAAACGGGGTAACATTCATCAACGACAGTATTGCAACCAGCCCGGAACGACTGATTGCCGCGCTGAAATCGTTTTCCGCCCCGATAATTTTGTTGGCGGGCGGAAAAGACAAAGATTTGCCATGGGATGCCGCCGCCCAATTGATGGTTGAACGCACCAAAGCCGTATTTCTGTTCGGCGCAGCGGAAGACCTGATTGCCGCCGCCATCGCCGGCACGGCGCATCGCGGCAAAATGCCGCCGGTGGAAAAATGCGGGTCGCTGGAAACGGCAGTTGCTCGCGCCAAAAAAATCGCTCAACCCGGCGACATCGTTTTGCTTTCGCCGGGCGGCACCAGTTACGACGCCTATCGTGATTTCGCCGAGCGGGGCGACCATTTTCGGCGGCTGGCAAACGGCTGAAATCGTATCTGTTTTGAAACCTTGTTACTTTGAAACTTGAAACCCGGAACTTAATTATGGCAAGAAAGAAAACAACCGCACCGCAAATAGATTACGGACTGGTACTGGCTGTCAGCATTTTAACGCTGTTCGGGTTGATGATGATTTTCAATACCACGTATTTTCTCAGCATACACGCGGACAAACCGTCGTACTATTATTTTGTCCGGCAATTGATGTACGCCACGCTGGGGGTGGGGGTACTGATTTTCTTCTCGCGGGTAGAATATCACCAATGGACAAAATTTTCCGGGTGGTTGCTGGCAACCAGTTTGCTGCTGGTCATTATTGTGGTCGTTATGGGCAGCGATAGATTCGGCGGACAGCGCTGGCTCACCAAAGGCGGGTCGGGGCAGCCGTCCGAATTGTTGAAATTGGCGCTCATCATTTATTTGGCGCATTGGCTGGCAACCCGTAAAGAAAATATCAAAACCCTGTCACTGGGATTGGTGCCGTTTGCCATTTTGCTGGGGGTCGCCGCGGGATTGGTTGTGTTGCAAGACGATTTCAGCACCAGTGTGCTCATTGCTTTGACCAGTTTTTTGATGTTTTTCATCGCCGGGGGCGAAATTTTTCAAATGGTTGCCAGTTTGGGCATCGGCGGGGTGATAGTGGCGTTTTTGGTGATTCAAGAGCCGTACCGCTTCAACCGTATCACCTCATTTTCCGCCAATCCGTTTGCCAACCCCACTGAAGCAAACTGGCAAATTCGGCAAACATTGGAAGCGCTGGGCAACGGCGGCTTTTTCGGGGTGGGTTTGGGCGAAGGTCCGCACAAAATTTTAAGCATTCCCGCCGTGCACACCGATTTGGTTTTTGCCGTGGTGGGCGAAGAATTGGGTTTTCTCGGCGCGGTACTGCTCATCGGGCTGTTTGCCTTTTTGGCATATCGCGGGTTTAAAATTGCGCTCAACGCGCCGGATGTATTCGGCACGTTGCTGGCGGCGGGCATCACCATCAGCATCGTTTTGCAAGCGCTCATCAACACCGCCGTGGTAACCAACACCATCCCCATTACCGGTATTCCGTTGCCGTTCATCAGTTCCGGCGGCTCATCCATGGTGGTCAGCATGGCAAGTATCGGTTTATTGCTTGCCATCTCGCGGCGCACGCTGCCGGCAGAACCGGAGGAAACCGACTCAATTTATGAAGCTGATGATTTCCGGCGGCGGAAGCGGGGGTCACGTTTATCCCGCTCTCGCCGTGGTGCAAACCCTTAAACCGAATACCGAAATTTTGTGGGTGGGCAGTCGCGGCGGCATGGAAAAATCGCTGCTGGCGCGCGCCGAAATTCCGTTCGTGGGGATTGACGCCGCCGGATTGCGCGGCAAAAATCCGCTGGCGATGGCAAAAGGGGTGTTCACCCTGCTGAAAGGCTATCGCCAAAGCCGAAAACGGCTGCGTGATTTTCAACCCGATGTGCTGTTTGTGACCGGCGGTTATGTTTGTGTGCCGATGACACTCGCCGCGCACCGGGCGGGCATACCGGTGGTTATTTATCTGCCCGACATTCAACCGGGGCAGGCGATAAAATTTTTAAGCCGATATGCCGCTCGGGTGGCAGTCACCGCGCCGGATGCCCAACAATTTTTCCCCGCCGGGTTGACAGTGGTTACCGGCTATCCGGTTCGCCCCGAACTGTATACCGCCGACCGCACCACCGCCCGACAGCGTTTCAATCTCGACCCGGCACTGCCGACCGTGCTGGTTTTTGGCGGCAGTCAGGGCGCGCGCAGCATCAACCGCGCCATCGCCAACCGAGATGCGCTGAACCGACTGCTGTCGCACGCGCAACTCATTCACATCAGCGGCGAACGGGATGCGGAATGGACACAAGCCGTATGGCACGACCTGCCCGCGGCGCAGCAGCAATTGTACCGGCTGTATCCGTATCTGCACAGCGAAATGGCAGACGCTTTTGCCGCCGCCGACATCATCATTTCCCGCGCCGGCGCCAGCATTTTGGGCGAAGCGCCTGCCGTCGGTGTGCCGTCCATTTTGGTGCCGTATCCGTACAGCGGCGCGCATCAGTGGCAAAACGCGCGGTATCTGGAAAAACAGGGCGCGGCAATCACCGTGCCGGACGAAAAATTATCAACCGATTTACTGCCGACGACCATCGCACTTTTAACAGACAGCCATCGGCGCGCCGCGATGGCACAAGCCGCCAAAAAATTGGCGCGCCCCGCTGCGGCACGCGCCATCGCGCAGGTGTTGGAGGATTTTTGCAATGAATAACACACTCAACATTGATTATACCGTCGTTTTTTATATGGTGGTGGGACTGTTCGGGCTTGCCGGATTTTTGCGCGGCTGGTGGAAAGAAGCCATCACCACCGGGCTGCTGTCGCTGCTGCTGATTATGCTGGAAAAACCGGAACTGGCACAACAAATTATAGACAACATCAACAAACTGCTCGACAGTTTTCGCAATTCGGCGGCATTCAGCGCGGCAGGAAGCCTTGCCCCCGGCAGCGATATTCCCGCCAACCAGCGCGAAACTTATATTATCGTGCTGATTGTGCTCATCATCGTTTCATATTTCATCGGCAATATGACGCTGAACAACAGTTTAACCACCGGCGGGCGGATTTTTGGCGGAGTGCTGGGGTTCACCAACGGCTTCATCGTGCTGTCGCTTTTTAAAGAATATATTTTGGGGCGATTTTTGCCCGGCGGGTTGGCAACCGAACTCGGCACAGCCAGCGCGGCGAGTATCGCCACGGCTGCCAGCGTCCCCGATAATTTGACGCTGAGCATCACCAATGTGCCCAAAGCCAGCATCACCGACGGTTTTGCCATTTGGATTTTCATCGTGGGCGGCATATTGCTGCTTTTGTTCGCCCTTACCAGCCGCGTATCCATTGAACGCGGAAAAATTACCAAACGCCCGCCGTTGGGATACAAATAATAGCGAGTAGCGAGTGACGAGTAGCGAGTGACGAATAGCGAATGACAAAACACATCCATTTGGTCGGCATTGGCGGGACGGGACTTTCTGCCATTGCCACCGTTCTGCGCC
>CAYPNZ010000083.1:0-9012 GCA_964411845.1 uncultured Anaerolineaceae bacterium | reverse complement strand
TTTGCCCGGCACGCCATTCCGACACCCCCCAATACAGCACTTTTCCCTGCTGAACCAAACCGCTCATCGCACGCACGGTTTCATCCAATGGCGCTTCATAGTCGTACCGATGGCAAAAATACATATCCAAATAATCCGTGCCCAGCCGTTTCAGCGTTTTGTGCACCGATTCCATAATATGTTTGCGCGATAACCCCCGGTCGTTGGGGTCATCGCTCATCGGAAAATACACCTTGCTCGACAGTACCAACTTCGAGCGGTCGAGGTCTTTGATGATAGCGCCCATCACCTTTTCCGCTTCCGATTTGCCGTAAATATCGGCGTTATCAAAATAATTTACACCGTGTTCCAACGCAGCGGCAACGCACGATTTGGCAACATCCAACCCGACCTGATGCCCGTATGTTACCCAAAACCCCAGCGACAACTCGCTGATTTTCAATCCGGCTTTTCCCAAACGACGATAGTTCATTCTATC
Source organism: uncultured Anaerolineaceae bacterium (assembly GCA_964411845.1). Classification (GTDB taxonomy): domain Bacteria; phylum Chloroflexota; class Anaerolineae; order 4572-78; family 4572-78; genus JANTHQ01. Next base: position 8,534 of record CAYPNZ010000083.1, on the reverse strand, counting down.
TGCTCCTTTGATTGCACAATGTGTTTTGCAGAGATAGTATAGCAAGAAATTACAAAAGAGAAAAACGCCGCCCCAACGCTAACATACTGTTTAGCCAACGCTAACACAAATCTAACACTCACCCGCTATACTATCCAATGGTAAATCAGGCACAAATGATTGCCGTCATCTCACTCACAGGAGTTGCCTATGTTTAGTTGGTCGAACATATCGGAAGATATGCAAGATGTTGAAAATAAATTCCCGGAAGAAATTGCGGTGCTGCCGTTGCGCGGCACGGTTGCCTTGCCGTTTATCATTATGCCGCTGGTCATCGGGCTGGAACGTTCCATCAAACTGGTGGATGACGCGCTGGCAAACGAAGAAGTTATCGGGCTGTTGGTATCGAAGGTGCCGGAAATTGAAAACCCCGCCCCGGAACAAATCCATACCGTGGGGGTTATCGCCAAAATCCATCGCCGCATTCGCAGTAAAGACGGTTCGCTGCAAATTATTGTGCAGGGGCTGGAACGTTTTGTGGTAGAAGAGTGGACGCAAACCGACCCGTATCTCAAAGCAAAAATTCGGGTCGAACCGGATAAAACCGAAAATACCGAAGCCTACGAACTGGAAATAGAAGCGCTGGCGCGGCGCATTACCGAATTGGCGCGCCAAATTGTGCGGTTTATGCCGCAACTTCCCGATGAAGCCATTGCCTTTTTGGAAGAAACCGACAATCCGCGCGTGCTGTTTTACACCATCTGCGCCAATATGCGAATGGATTTCGATGACCGGCTGGCATTGCTCATCGAACCCGATTTACGCACCAAAATGCGGTCGCTGCTGCGCATTATGACCCGCGAATTGGAAGTGTTGGAGCTGAGCGAGAAAATCCAATCGGAAGCAAAAGAAGAACTCGACCAACTTCAACGCGAGTATTTTTTGCGCCAGCAGATGAAAGCCATCCGCAAAGAATTGGGCGAAGCGGACGAAATTGAAGTTGAAGTTGAAAACTACAAACAAAAATTCGAAGAAGTCGGGCTGCCCGAAGAAGCAAAAAAAGAAGCCCTGCGCGAGTTGAACCGCTTGCAAAAATTGCCGCCCCAAGCCGCAGAATACGGCGTTATCAAAACCTATCTCGATTGGCTGACCGAATTGCCGTGGAACAAACTCACGGAAGATAATTTGGATATTGAACACGCCCGCCAAATTTTAGATACCGACCATTACGGGCTGGAAAAAGTTAAAGAACGCATTTTGGAATATTTGGCGGTGCGCAAACTGCGCAAAGAACGCCACATCACCCCCGACGATACCCCGGAACAAGACCGCGCCGGCGGTTCGATACTTCTTTTTGTGGGACCGCCGGGCGTGGGCAAAACCAGTTTGGGGCGCAGCATCGCTCGCGCGCTGAACCGCAAATTCACCCGGATGAGTCTGGGCGGCGTGCGCGACGAAGCCGAAATTCGCGGACACCGGCGCACATACATCGGCGCAATGCCGGGGCGCATCATTCAAGCGCTCAAACGCGCCGAAAGCCGCAACCCCGTTTTTATGCTCGATGAGGTGGACAAAGTCGGCAGCGATTGGCGCGGCGACCCCAGCAGCGCCTTGCTGGAAGTGCTCGACCCGCAGCAAAACCACGCCTTCCGCGACCATTATCTCGATGTGGATTTCGATTTGAGCGAAGTGATGTTCATCGCCACCGCCAACACGCTGGAGACCATCCCCGCGCCGCTGCGCGACCGGATGGAGATTATCGCGCTGGACGGATACACCGAATTTGAGAAAGTGGAAATTTCAAAAGGGTATTTGGTTCCCCGCCAAATAAAAGCCAACGGTTTGCGTCCCGATGAAATTCAATTTACCGAAGCGGGGCTGCATCAAATCATCCGCGATTATACCCGCGAAGCCGGCGTGCGCACACTGGAACGGGAAATCGGCAAAATTGCCCGCAAAGTTGCCACCAAAGTTGCCGCCAACGAAATTGAACCGGGTACGGCAGTGGTTATTGACCCCGATGCCGTGCGCGAATTTTTGGGCAAACCCCGTTTCCATTTTGAAGCGGCAATGCGCACCTCAAAAGCGGGGGTTGCCACCGGGCTGGCGGTTACCTCGGTGGGCGGCGACGTGCTTTTTGTGGAAGCCACCCGAATGCCCGGCAACGAGCGACTCACACTCACCGGTCAACTGGGTGACGTTATGAAAGAAAGCGCCCAAATTGCGTTAAGTTACGTGCACGCCAATTACGAAAAACTGGGTATTGACCCGGAACAATTCAAAAACACCGACATCCATCTGCACGTGCCGGCAGGGGCGGTGCCCAAAGACGGACCGTCGGCGGGGGTAACGATGGTTACCGCACTGGTATCACTTTTTACGGGGCGTCCCGTCCGCGCAGATGTGGGTATGACCGGCGAAATCAGCCTGCAAGGGCAGGTACTGCCCATCGGCGGGCTGAAACAAAAGGTGCTTGCCGCACACCGAGCCGGGTTAAAAACGGTAATTTTCCCCAAACGAAACGATGCCGATTTGGAAGACGTGCCGGAAGATATTCGGCGCGAAATGACATTTGTGCTGGTAGAAACGGTAGATGAAGTACTGGCACACGCACTCACAACGGCAAAACCCCAACCGGCAGATGCCACCGCATAAAAACACACGGTGCGAACGGGTAATATCGTTCGCGCCGTGTGATGTTTTGCCCACCCTTTCACCGCGACCGTTACGCCTTTTGTGAAATTGCGTACATTGCTATTTTGTGCTATTATTTTAATGTAGGGTTTTGTATCATTTCATCCACACAGGGATAACATCTATGGCAGATACCAATTCATTGAAAAGCGGGAAAATCGTTCCGGATATCGTGGTCAGTCGGTTACCGCTGTATCTGCGCACGCTCACACGGTTGCAAGAAGAAGGCAAAGAAGTCACATCATCGCAAGAATTGGCAACACGATTGGGTTTCAGTTCGGCGCAGATTCGCAAAGATTTGTCACATTTCGGAGAGTTCGGCAAACAGGGCACGGGTTACCACATTGCTTTTTTGAAAGAACAACTGAAAACCATCCTTAATTTGGATATGATGTGGGATGTGGCACTGATTGGTGTGGGCGATTTGGGGCACGCGCTGGCACACTACGGGCGATTCGTCAAAAAGGGTTTTCGCATCACGGCGCTATTCGACAGTGACCCCAAGAAAATCGGCACAATTGTAAATGGCGTCACCGTGCAGTCGGAAGATGAACTGGTAGATACCGTCCGCAAAAAAGGCATTCGCATCGCTATTTTGGCGGTGCCGGTAAATGTGGCGCAAAAAACCGCCGAAAAACTGGTTGAAGCCGGGGTGCGGGCAATTTTAAATTATGCGCCCGTTACGCTTACCGTACCCGCCGAGGTAAAAGTGCAAAATATTGACCCGATTGCTCACCTGCAAAAAATGACCTATTATTGCAAACGGTGAAATTGCTTTTAAAACCAAAAACGCGCTCACAACCACCGAGCGCGTTTTTTATTTGCAAGAAAAATCAATCGTAGGCGCGGGCGCGTTCCAGTGCCTGCCGAATTTTAAGCGCCTGCCCCGCCCCAAGCGCCACACAGGCAACGGGATTATCCGCCACATAACACGGCACGCCGGTTTCCTGCGTCATCAGTTTATCTATATTACGCAGCAATGCCCCGCCACCGGTAATAACCATTCCCCGGTCTATAATATCGGATGACAATTCCGGCGGCGTTTTTTCCAGCACGCTGCGCACCATACCGACCACCGTCGCCAGCGGTTCGGTCAACGCCTCGGTAACTTCTTGGGTGGTCAGGGTAATGGTACGCGGCAAACCGGCAATTTGGTCGCGCCCTTTTACTTCCATTGAAAGGTCTTCATCCAACGGCAAAGCGCTGCCCAATTCGATTTTCACCTGTTCGGCAGTTTGTTCACCGATGATGAGGTTGTATTTTCGGCGAACATACGCCGCAATTTCCTCGTCGAATTTCAAGCCGCCCACCCGTACCGAGTTGGCGGTAACGATGCCGTTCATCGAAACGACCGCGGCTTCGCTGGTTCCCCCGCCGATGTCGAGTACCATATTGCCGGTGGGGGTATCAATGGGCATCCCAACGCCGATTGCCGCCGCCAACGGTTCTTCGATGGTAAAGGCGTTTTTCCCCACGGCTTTGCGGGCGGCATCTTCCACCGCACGCCGCTCGACGCTGGTAACGCCCACCGGAATACTGACCATCAATTCAGGCGAAAAAAGGCGGTAACGCCCCACAATTTGGCGCACATAATAGCGCAACATCGCTTCGGTGACCCAGTAGTCGGCAATAACCCCTTCGCGCAACGGACGCGCCACTTCAATCGTGTCGGGCACACGTCCCAGCATTTCCAGCGCCTCTTTACCCACTGCCACCGGCTTGCCATCCTTTACCGAAATTGCCACAATGGACGGTTCTTTAAAAACGATGCCGCGCCCTTTAACATATACCAAAATGTTTACCGTGCCCAAATCAATGCCAATTTGCTTTTCAAACATTGTAACTCCAACGATGCTGAAATTTAATTGCTGATGTCCCGCATCAGAAAATAAGGGTTAGAAACGATGACCGTTCCTAACCCCCGTATTTAATCGTTATTTTGCGTTTAGCGCAAATTACTCGTGCGACAGTGGTCGCTGCTTGCGGCGTTTTTGTGCAACTTTGATGCGCACCATCGCGCGGCGAATGGCGGCTTCGGCGCGAACCATATCATCCATTGAAAGATTGCCCGATTCAAGCAGGTTTTTGGCGCGGTCTCTGGCTTGTTGTGCCCGTTGCACGTTAATATCGTCTGCGTGCTCGGCGACATCAGCCAAAACGGTTACTTTATTGGGCAACACTTCCATAAACCCGCCGCCAATGGCAAATGATTGGTCATCTTCGCCTTTTTTGCGCACAATCAATTCACCGTAATTCAGCGCGGTGAGCAGCGCAGCGTGATTCGGCAGAATACCCATAACGCCTTCCGTACCGGGCGCAATGACCATATCCACATCATCACTGTACAGCATCCGCTCTACGGTGACAATTTCCAATTTAATGGGCATAGATACCCTCCACTAACTTAAAGCCTATACGCTTTTGGCTTTTTCAAAGACTTCTTCGATGTTGCCACACATCATAAATGCTTGTTCGGGGACATCGTCCAATTCGCCGTCCAAAATCATACGGAACCCTTTGACCGTATCAGCCAGCGATACATATCGTCCGGGGATGCCGGTAAAGGTTTCGGCAACGAAGAAAGGCTGCGAGAAGAATCGCTGGATTTTTCGGGCGCGCGATACAATCAGTTTGTCTTCGTCAGACAGTTCGTCAATACCCAAAATGGCGATGATGTCTTGCAGGTTGCGGTATCGCTGCAGCACGCTTTGGGCATCGCGGGCAACTTTATAGTGTTCTTCGCCCACAATTTGCGGGTCGAGAATACGGCTGGTGGAACCCAGCGGGTCTACCGCCGGGTAAATACCCTGCTCGGCAATAGAGCGTTCCAGCGAAATGGTAGCATCCAAGTGGGCAAAGGTAGTAACCGGCGCCGGGTCGGTGTAGTCGTCGGCGGGCACATACACTGCCTGCATCGAGGTGATGGAACCGCGTTTGGTAGAGGTGATGCGCTCTTGCAATTCACCCATTTCCGTCCCCAGCGACGGCTGGTAGCCCACGGCGCTGGGCATACGTCCCAGCAACGCCGATACTTCCGAACCGCTCATCACAAACCGGAAGATGTTGTCAATAAACAGCAACACATCGCGCCCTTCGTCGCGGAAGTATACCGCCATTGTCAAGCCGGTCAGTGCCACCCGCAAGCGCACGCCGGGCGGTTCGTTCATCTGCCCGAAAACCATAATGGTTTTGTCCATCACGCCGCTTTCAATCATTTCCTGACGCAATGCCGTCCCTTCACGGGTACGCTCGCCAACACCGGCAAATACGGAATATCCGCCGTGCTCGGCAGCGATGGAACGAATGAGTTCCATGATGATGACGGTTTTACCCACCCCGGCGCCGCCGAAGATACCGGTTTTACCCCCTTTGGTGAACGGGGCAATCAAGTCAATCACTTTAATGCCGGTTTCAAAAATTTCGGCTTGCGTTACCTGCTCTTCAAACGAGGGAGCCGGGCGGTGGATGGGGTAATATGTTTCCGCGTTCACGTCGCCGGCACCATCAACGGGGCGACCCATCACGTTAAAAACGCGCCCCAAAGCGGCTTGTCCCACCGGCACGGAAATGGGGGTGCCGGTGTTTACCACTTCCATCCCCCGGCGAAGCCCGTCGGTGGAGTCCATTGCCACGGTACGAACCACATTATCGCCGAGGTGTTGCTGTACTTCCATAACCAGCGGTAACGAGTTGTCGCCGCGGTCAAGTTCCAGCGCGAAATAGATTTCCGGCATATGTTCAGCCGGAAATTCAACGTCAATGACGGGTCCGGCGATGCGAACGATGCGACCAACAGATGTTTCTGCCATTCTTTACCTCCAAAATCGGGGAGCACGGGCAAAACGGTTACCCGAGAGCGCGCTCCTATTTTAATGCTTCTACGCCGCCAACAATATCCAACATTTCTTTGGTGATGGCTTCCTGGCGGGCGCGGTTATAGGTTAGGGTTAGGTTAGCCACCAGTTCATTGGCGTTGTCGGTGGCGCTGCGCATGGCGACCATTCGTGCGGAGTGTTCGCTCGCCAGCGATTCCAGCACCGCTTGATACACCTGCAATTCCGTAAATCGCGGTAAAATTGTGTCGAGCAATTCCATTGGACCCGGCTCGTAAATATACGGATGCCGGCTGCCAACTTTCTGCTGCCCCACGTGTTCCACCACTGCCTGTTCATCCATTTTTTCGGGCAGTAACGGCAGCAACCGTTTTACTACGGGTTTTTGCACCACCGTATTGATGAAATCGGTGTATGCCAAATAGACTTCGTCGTATTTACCTTCCAGAAAATCGTTGATGACGATACGAGCAATGGGCAAAACATCCAGCAACGTGGGACGGTCGGGTACGCCGTCAAATTCGGCGATAATGGGATATTGGGTTTTAGCGAAAAAACTACGTCCCTTCCGCCCGACAGTTACCAACGAAACCGGTTTATTATAGTCTTTAAGGAAGTTGGCAGTGGCGCGGATGATATTTGAGTTGTAGCCACCCGCCAGTCCCCGGTCGGCGGTAATTAAAACCACGCATACCTTTTTGACGGGGCGCGCCGACAACAGGGGATGCAATTGCCCTTTGGCATCGGGCTGCTGCGACAGATGCACCAACACTTCCCACGCTTTTTCGGCATAGGGGCGGCTGGCGCGCACCTGGTCTTGCGCGCGGCGCATTTTTGCCGCGGCAATCATTTGCATCGCCCGCGTTACCTGCGATATATTTTTGACACCGCCGATTCTTCGTTTAATGTCTCTTAATGAAGCCACCGAATACCTCGCGGACTAACTATTTTTTGATGAATTTTGCACCAACACCGGCATTAAACCCATCAACTGCGCCTTTCAGCGCCGATTCAATTTCGGGCGTTAGGGCTTTTTCCGTTAAAATTGACTGCACCAAATCGGGATGATTGGTGTTTATGTGCTGGCGCAGTTCATTAAGGTAGGCAGAAATGTCGTGAACGCCTACTTCATCGGCATACCCGTTTGTTACCGCAAAAATGCTGACAACTTGGTCAACCAGCGGAATGGGTGCGTACTGCGGCTGTTTCAGCATTTCCATCAGCCGCTGCCCGCGGTCTAACTGGCGTTTGGTTGCCGCATCCAAATCCGATGAGAAGAGGGCAAACGCGGCAAGTTCGCGGTATGCCGCCAATTCAAGGCGCAACCGACCGGCAACTTTCTTCATAATCTTTGTTTGGGCATCACCACCCACACGAGACACGGACAACCCGGCGTTTACCGCGGGGCGCTGCCCGGAGAAGAATAAGTCGCTTTCCAGATAAATTTGACCGTCGGTAATGGAAATAACGTTGGTGGGCACATACGCGCTCACGTCGCCAGCCAGTGTTTCGATGATGGGCAGTGCGGTTAGCGAGCCGCCGCCGTTTTCTTTCGACAGCCGCGCGGCGCGTTCCAGCAAACGCGAGTGCAGGTAGAAAAGGTCGCCGGGGTACGCTTCGCGTCCGGGGGGACGGCGCAGCAACAGCGAAATTTGGCGGTATGCCCAAGCGTGCTTGCTCAGGTCATCGTAAACCACCAGCGCATCTTTACCCTGTTCCATAAAATATTCGCCGATGGCGCAACCGGCATACGGCGCAATATATTGCAGCGCAGCGGGTTCCGATGCGGTAGCGGCAACCACCACCGTATATTCCATCGCGCCGAATTTTTCCAGCGTTGCCACCACTTGCGCCACGCTGGAACGTTTTTGCCCGATGGCAACGTAAATACAAATCAGGTCTTTCCCTTTTTGGTTGATGATGGTATCAACAGCAATGGCGGTCTTGCCGGTTTGGCGGTCGCCGATGATAAGTTCGCGCTGGCCGCGGCCGATGGGAATCATCGAGTCGACGCTGATGATGCCGGTT
>CAYPNZ010000082.1:0-9101 GCA_964411845.1 uncultured Anaerolineaceae bacterium | reverse complement strand
TGCGCAAATCCCTGTAATCCGTGTTAATCCGCGTTCTATTCTCTATTCACCTGAAATGAACCAATAACCAACTATCCATATTGTTCAATGAATTTTTCTGCCTGCGCCACCAATTCGCGGTTGCCGACAAAAAACGGGGTGCGATGGTGCAGGTGCTCCGGTTCAATATCCAACGGCGATTGATGCCCGTCGGATGCCGCGCCGCCCGCCTTTTCCATAATAAACGACAGCGGATTCACTTCGTACAGCAGGCGCAATTTCCCGTTGGGACGCTTTTTGTCGTCAATGTTCACCGGGTAGTAGAAAATGCCGCCGCTGAGCAGGGTGCGATGGAAGTCTGCCACCATTGAGCCGATATACCGCAAACCGAGTTCGGGACCCCCGTCTTCGCCCTGTACCCAACCGGTAAACTTCTGCACGCCGGGGCTCCAATGGCGCTGATACCCCAAATTTGCGCTGAAATATTTCGGTTTGGCGGGAATTTTGATGTCGGGGTGAGAAAGGATAAACTCGCCGATTTGCGGGTCGAGGGTGAACCCGTAAACGCCGTTGCCCGCCGAGTAAACAAACATTGTGCTGGAACCGTACAGGATGTAACCGGCAGCGACAATATCGCGCCCTTTTTGGAGACAATCTTCCAGCGTGCCGCGTTCGCCCACGGGAGATTTTCGCCGGTGAATGGCAAATATTGTGCCCACACTGACGTTATAGTCAATATTCGATGAGCCGTCAAGCGGGTCAAACGACAAAACGTATTTTCCGGTGGGATATTTGTCGGGGATGTGCAGGATGTCGCCGGCTTCCTCCGAAACCATCGCCGCCAACCGCCCGGTATGGTCATTCAACCGAAAGAGAATATCGTTTGAAATTTCGTCGAGTTTCTGGACTTCTTCGCCCTGCACGTTAATTTCGTTGGTCGTGCCGAGCACTTCCGCCAGTCCGGCTTGGGTGGTGTGGCTGGCAATCAGTTTGCCTGCCAGCGCAATATCTTGCAACACGCGCGTTAAATCGCCGGTGGCATCGGGGTGCAACTTTTGCCGTTCCAAAATATGCCGTTCAATCGTTACCAATTGACCCGGCAGCTTTCGAGCGCCATTACCGTTAGCCATAGGTTTTCTCCTCTGTATTTTGAAAGATGCTATAAACCTTCTGCGCATATAGTATCAGATTTCGGCATTTTTCCAAAATGATAAAATGGCGGTTTGACGCACCGCCGGGAAAGTGATATAATCATCGTGAATTTTGCTCCACACGCAAGATATGCGTCCGTGCCAAGTTGCCAGCGCAACACACACCCATTGACAATTTGATTACCTCTGTGAAAATTCCCTATACCAAAACAACCGTTGGTAAACACGTTGTTTTCTCCTGCATTTGCTATAATGCCGCTGTGTACGGCAAAAATTGCCGCGAACCATTTATGAAACCTATCAAATCACAATTTGCACAAAAGAATATTTAAAAAGGTCTTACAATGAAAAAAGAAACACGCCCCGATGTTGAAAACCACGCTCACGACACCCCGCAAAAACTTAACCTGAATATCGGTGAGTTGGAAGAAAAAACACTTCACGATTTGCGCGCTATTGCCAAAGATTACGAAATCCCCAGTTACAGCCGATTGAAAAAAAGCGAGTTAATCAAACAGATTTTGCGCGCGCAAGCCGAAAAACAAGGTTTGATATTCGGCGGCGGTGTGCTGGAAATTGTGCAAGACGGCATCGGCTTTTTGCGCTCTAACGACCTGCTACCCGGTCCCGAAGATGTGTATGTTTCCCAAAGCCAAATTCGGCGGTTTGGGCTGCGCACCGGCGATATGGTACTGGGGCATATCCGCCCGCCAAAAGAAACCGAAAAATATTACGGGTTGCTGCGGGTAGAAGCCATTAACGGGCTTGACCCGGAAGTTGCCAAACGCCGCCCGACCTTCGAGCGGTTGACCCCCATTTACCCCGACGAGCAACTGAAACTGGAAACCGAACCGAACATTTTGGGCACAAGAATGCTCGATTTGCTGGCGCCCATCGGACGCGGGCAACGCGGGCTGATTGTTTCGCCGCCGAAAGCCGGTAAAACCACCGTGCTGAAACAAATTGCCAACGGCATTTCCGCCAACTATTCCGACCTCCATCTGATGGTGGTACTCATTGGCGAACGCCCGGAAGAAGTTACCGATATGGACCGTTCCGTGGATGCGGAAGTGATGGCAGCCACCTTCGATGAACCGGAAAGCAACCAAACCCGCGTAGCGGAAATGGCACTGGCTCGCGCCAAACGGCTGGTAGAAGGCGGGCGCGATGTGGTCATCCTGATGGATTCCATCACCCGGCTGACCCGCGCCTATAATATGGTCGTCCCCCCCAGCGGACGCACCCTTTCCGGCGGCATTGACCCCGCCGCACTGTATCCGCCCAAACGATTTTTCGGCTCTGCCCGTAATTTGGAAGAAGGGGGCAGCCTAACCATTATTGCCACCTGTTTGGTTGATACGGGCAGCCGAATGGACGATGTGATTTACGAAGAATTTAAAGGCACGGGAAATATGGAACTCCACCTCAGCCGCAAATTGCAGGAACGGCGCGTTTTCCCCGCCTTCGATGTGGAACGCTCCGGTACTCGCCGCGAAGAACTGCTGCACGGCGAAAAAACGCTCAACCGCGTTTGGACGCTGCGCCGAATGATAAACGCTCTCGGCGGCGGACCGGAAGCCACCGAACTCATTCTGTCGCGTATGGCAAAAACCAGAAACAACGAAGAATTTTTAGATACGCTGCATAAAGACGTTCTGTAATTTTTTCGCAAACCACACACATCCGCCAAACGGCATTAGGCGAAATTGCCTATTTCCGTTTGGCTCAATTTGACATCCACCGGAGGGTTGGCTATGATATGCCAACTCTCTTTTTTTGAAGAGCCTTTTCGCATGCAAAAACCGCTGGCAAAAAATACAACCGCATTCAACACCCGCGCCCTCATTTCAAATAAAACGCTGCAACGCCTTTGGGAATCCCTAAAAACCCGATTGACCCAACCCCAAAACGCCGCCAGAATCGGCAGCCATATAGTGGTTATCGTGTTGATGATAGCCGCTTCGGTGTTGGGCGGCATTCGTATTTCCGCCAAACAGTTGCACGCCGATGTAAACTTGCCCGCTCAAAACGCCCCCGCCCCGATACAGCAACTTTCGGTTGCGACAAGCGACTCGCCGTTTGTACTGTCGGGAAAACTGCAAAACCAAAACAGCGGCGTGCTGTTGCCTGCCCCCGTGCCGAAAACCATCATCCCCGACCGCGCCGACCACAGCCCGAAAATCATCACCTATACCGTTCAACCCGGCGACACGATTTTCGGCATTGCCGCCGCCTTCGGTTTGCGCCCCGAAACCCTGCAATGGTCAAATCCCGATTTGGAAAGAAATCCCGATTTGCTGATGGTGGGCGATACGCTGACCATTCTGCCGGTTGACGGGGTTTACCATCAAGTTTCCGCCAACGAAACGCTGGACGAAATTGCCGGCACATTGGGCGTTACCGCCGCCGACATCATCAATTACCCGCTCAACCAACTCGACCCGGAAAATCCGGTCATCACCCCCGGGCAATGGCTGGTCATCCCCGGCGGCGAAAAACCGTTCGTGCCGAAATATGTTTCTACCGTCAGTTCCGCCGCCCCCAAAGGGTCTGTGCGCGGCACGGGCAATTTCCAGTGGCCCACCAACGGCACCATTACCCAAGAATATTGGAGCGGACACCGGGCGCTTGACATTGGCGCGTGGCTGGGCGCACCCGTTTACGCCGCCGATGCCGGATACGTTACTTTTGCCGGTTGGGATAACACCGGTTACGGCAATTTAATCATTATTGACCACGGCAACGGGTTTGTAACGCTATATGCCCACCTGCAAAAATTTTACGTTTCTGCCGGACAAGAAGTCGCCAAAGGCGAGCAAATCGCCGAAATGGGCAGCACCGGCAATTCTACCGGACCCCATCTGCATTTTGAAATTCGGCTGAACGGTGTGCAGCGCAATCCGTGGGGCTTTTTACCGTAAATGGCAACCGTGCTCATTACCGGCGGCAGCGGCTATTTGGGCAGACATTTGTGCCGCCGCGCCGCCGAAACATATACCGTCCACACCACCTTTTTCCACAATAAAACCGATATTGCTGTCGGCACACCACATTTGCTGGATATAACCGATGCAGAAGCCGTGCGTGCGCTGGTAGCGAAACTATCGCCGGCTGCCATCATCCATTGCGCCGCCGTCAACCCCGGGCGGGGCGATGCCCGGCAAATGCTCGCCGTAAACCGCGACGGCACGGCAAACATCGCCGCGGCTGCCGCCGAAATCGGTGCGCGGTTGGTACACGTTTCCAGCGATACGGTTCACGCCGGCACCCACGCCCCCTACCCCAACGATGCCCAGCCGTCGCCCGTTACCCCTTACGGCGCATCGAAAGCCGCCGCCGAAGCCGCCATCGCCAAAATTTACCCCGCTGCCGCCATCGTGCGCACCTCGCTCATTTACGGGCTGACCGAACCGGACCGAGGCACTGCCGGGTTCGCCGAACGACTGGCGGCGGGCAATACTCTAACCCTGTTCACCGACCAAATTCGGCAGCCGGTATGGGTGCAAACACTGGCAGATGCCCTGCTGAAACTTGCGTTTGAATTGCCCGACATCCGCGGCACACTGAATGTTGCCGGTCGGCAAGCCCTCTCCCGCGCCGAATTCGGGCAAAAATTGCTCGACCGGTGGGGCATAAATTGGCGCGACCGCACCGTTTTCGGGCGTGCTGCCGATTTGCCCGTGCCAACCCCGCTCGACCTGCGGCTGGATGTTTCCGCGGCGGAAACCGCGCTGGGCATGTCTTTTCCCGGGGTGGATGCAGTGTTGCGAGTGACGAGTGACGAATGACGAGTAGCGAGTGGCGAGCGGCGGGTGATGCGGCGGGTGGCAAGCAGCGCTATCCATTCCCCCGCTATTTTGAAAACACCCTCATTCATATTACAATTTCACCCCGTATGATATAACCATTTTTTACCGCAGAGGATTGAACAATGACCATGACCAGCGCAGAAATTCGCCAAAAATTTTTGGAATATTTTGAACGGAACGGGCACACCATTGTTGCCAGTTCATCGCTGATACCCGCCAACGACCCCACCCTGCTTTTCACCAACGCGGGGATGGTTCAATTTAAAGATGCCTTTTTGGGGCTGGAAAAACGCGATTACAAACGCGCCACCACCGCCCAAAAATGTATGCGCGTTGCGGGGAAACACAACGATTTGGAAAATGTGGGACCGTCGCCCCGCCACCACACCTTTTTTGAAATGCTCGGCAACTTTTCGCTGGGCGATTATTTCAAAAAAGATGCCATTCGGTTTGCGTATGATTTGCTGGTGAATGAATTCGGCATTGACCCCGACCGGCTCTATTACACCGTCCACACCGATGACGACGAAGCATACAACCTGTGGACACAGGAAATGGGCATTTCACCCGACCGCGTTTACCGTATGGGCGACAAAACAAACTTTTGGCAAATGGCAGACGTGGGTCCCTGCGGACCCACCAGCGAAATTCATTACGATTGGGGCGCCGATGCCTGCACCTGCGGCGACCCCAACTGCTCGGTGCTGCTGGATAACGGCTGCGACCGCTGGCTGGAAATTTGGAATTTGGTTTTTATGCAATTCAATCAGGATGAAAGCGGCAACCGCAATCCGCTGCCCGCGCCGGGGGTAGATACCGGAATGGGGTTGGAACGCATTGAGTCGGTCATCCAAAATAAACGCGCCAATTACGAAACCGACCTTTTCACCCCCATCTTGAAACGCACCCAAACATTGCTCGGCGACACGGATGAACAGGCAGCGGAAAAATACATCGCCTACCGCGTCATCGCCGACCACGGGCGCGCCATCACCTTTATGGTGGGCGACGGGGTAATGCCCGGCAACGAAGGGCGCGAATATGTGCTGCGGCTCATCCTGCGCCGCGCCGCGCGGTACGGGCGCATCGCCGGGTTTACCGAACCGTTCCTCGCCAAAATTGCCGAAACCGTCATCGAAGAAATGGGCGGGCATTACACCGAATTGGTCGCCCGCCGCCAATTCATTCTGAACGTGATTCAACAGGAAGAAGAACGCTTTTTGCGCACCTTCGCCCACGGGCTGGATTTGCTGAAAGAACTGGTCGAATCGCTGAAAGCCGCCGGCAAAACCGAAATTCCCGGCAGCGACGTTTTCAAACTGCACGCCACCTATGGCTTCCCCTTCCATTTAACGCGCGACATCGCCGCGGAAGAGTACGGGTTCACCGTGGATGAAGCCGGTTTTCGGCAGGAAATGCAGCGTCACAGCGAAATTTCCGGCGGCGGGGCATTCAAAAAAATTGATGAAGCCACCCTTTCCATTTACGCCGCCCTGCTGGACGATTTGAAAGCCGCCGGCACCGTGCCGGAACACGACCCGTACCGGGGTACGGAAAACACCACCACCGTGCTGGCAATTTTGCAGGACGGGCAGCGCGTCGAAGCGGTGGGCGAAGGGCTGGAAGTGGAAATGGTGCTGGCAAACACGCCGTTTTATGTGGAAAGCGGCGGGCAAGTCAGCGATACCGGTATCATTCGCGGCGACGGCTGGGAAATGACCGTCACCAACGTGCGCAAACCGGTCACCGGGCTGGTGGTGCACACCGGGCAAATTACCCGCGGCACGGCACACACCGGCGATGCCGTTTCGGCAACCGTGGATGCCGAACGGCGGCTGAACATTATGCGCAATCACACCGCCACTCACCTGCTGCAAGCGCACTTGCAGCGCGTGCTGGGCAAACACGTGGCGCAGGCAGGTTCGCTGGTGGCGCCCGACCGCCTGCGGTTCGACTTTAGCCATCCCGACCCGATGACCGCGGCAGAAATTCAAGCCGTGGAAGCGGGGGTCAATGCCGACATTCTGGCGGACTATCCGGTAAACGTGGCGTTCCAAAATTATAAAGATGCCGTTGCCTCCGGGGCGATGGCGCTCTTCGGCGAAAAATACGGCGATGTGGTGCGGGTTATCACCGTGGATGGCGATGTGAGCCGCGAATTGTGCGGCGGCACGCACGTGCAGCACACCGGGCAAATCGGCGCGTTCATCATCACCGGCGAAGGGAGCGTTGCCGCCGGCGTGCGCCGCATCGAAGCCGTAACCGGTCCCGCTGCGCTGGCGCACATTCAAGCGGAACGCGCGGAATTGAATCGGGTTGCCGCCAAATTGGGGGTCAAACCAACCGAAACCGCCGCACGGGTTGAAGCCTTGCTGGAACAACTGCACAACCGCGAAAAAGAAATCAAAGCGTTAAAACGAAAACTTGCCCGCGCCGAATTTGAACGGCATTTACAGCAAGTTAAAACGGTAAACGGCATTTCGGTGCTGGCAATTCAGGTAACGGTGGATGACACCGCCCTGCTCCGCGAAATGGGCGACTGGTTCCGCGATAAACTCGGCAGCGGCGTAATTGTGCTCGGCACGGTGTTAAACGACAAACCGAGTTTCATCGCCATTGTCACCGATGATTTGGTGAAAAAAGGATTGCACGCCGGCAAACTGGTCAAAGCCGTGGCGCAAGTGGTCGGCGGCGGGGGCGGCGGTCGCCCGAATATGGCGCAAGCCGGCGGCAAAAACGCCGCCAAACTGCCGGAAGCGCTGGCATTGGTGGCAGAATTGGTGAAACGTGAGGCGTGAGGCGTGAGGCGTAAAGCCCGAAACTCGAAACGGAAAACGCTGAACCTGAAACCACTCAAACAATTGCGACTGAAACCGTCGGCAAAACAAGAAACCGCCCCGCCCCGCTTCCTGTCGCTGATTGATATGGGGTTGGACACGGTGAAAACGGCGGTGGTAGATATGTCTTCGCCCCGAAATATTCGCGTTCTGGGGCACAGTTTGGCGGAAACCTATGGCAGAGACATCGCCGGCGGGCGCGCCCAAGCCGCCGAGTTGGCAGATGCCACCAACCGCGCTCTGCAAGAGGCGGAAGACGCCACCGAAGCCGTCATCGGGCGGAAAGTTGTGCCCGATGATGCGGTTTTTCTGCTGCCCACCCGTGCGCTGGCAGGCACAACCGTCACCGTTACCCGTCGCCGCCCGCCGCGCAGTCATGCCATCACCCCCGCCGAGTTGGATGCCCTGTGGGAAAAAGCGGTGCAAAAAACGCAACGCGCCCTGCAAACCCTGCCAAACACCGGCGCCGATTGGGTCATCCAAAATATCAGCCAAACCGAATTGCGGCTCGACGGAAAATTGGTCAGCGACCCGGCAGGCTTGCGCGGGCGGCAACTGTCGCTGGCAACATACGGCGTAACCTGCCACCCGGCAACCATCCGCGGCATTGAACAACTGGCGGAACGCTTGGAATTGAATATCCACCAACTTGTGCCCGTGCCGCAATCGCTGGCAACATTGGTTCCCACCGGTGAAGCGCTGCTGCTGAATGTGGGCGCCGGCGGCACCGACTGTTTGCATGTGCGGCACGGCGCACTGATTGATACCCGGCGCGTGCTGTTCGGTGGCAATTTTTTCAGCCGCCATCTGAGCAACCAATTTAAATGCAATTTAGCCGATGCCGAAGCCCTGAAAATTGCGTTCGGCTCGAATGCACTGGTGGAAAACGATGTGCGTTTGGTGCGGCGCGGGCTGGAAGAACCGTTGATGCGCTGGGCAACAGAGGTAGTTTCGGCTGTCAACCAACTTTTTCCGGCGGTTGACACGCCGCATCTGCCGCCTCAGTTGTATTTTACGGGTGGCAGCGCCATATTGCCCGGCTTAAAAAATATGTTATTATACGCGCTGAAAGATGCGGGGCGAACCTTTGAGCATCCCCCGCAAATTGCCAATCTCGGTGAACACGCGCTTGCCGGATTGCGCGACAATCCCGCCGGATTGCGGGGCGTACTTTTTGCGCCGGTATTGAGCGCGGCAAAATTTTTATAGATACTTGTAATGCCCAAACAGCCTATGGAACAAATCATTCAACTCGCACCCGATGACGATATAACCTCCATCCGCACCCGCTTGGAGTGGACGGATGCCCGGCGCGTGCTGCTGAT
>CAYPNZ010000081.1:2731-9186 GCA_964411845.1 uncultured Anaerolineaceae bacterium | reverse complement strand
AGGGGGCGATGGACGCGGGCAATATGCTCACGCCGATGCTGGCACGCGGCGAATTGCACACCATCGGCGCGACCACCCTCGACGAATATCGCAAATATGTGGAAAAAGATGCCGCGCTGGAACGCCGCTTCCAGCCGGTGCTGGTGGATGAACCTTCGGTGGAAGATACCATTAGCATTTTGCGCGGGCTGAAAGAAAAATACGAAGTCCATCACGGGGTGCGCATTCAAGACAGCGCGGTCATCGCTGCGGCAACCATGAGCCATCGCTATATCAGCGACCGCTTCCTGCCCGACAAAGCGATTGACCTGATTGACGAAGCCGCCAGCCGCCTGCGCACGGAAATTGACAGCAAACCGACCGAGTTGGACAAAATTGACCGCGCCATCATGCAATTGGAAATTGAACGCGAGGCGCTGAAAAAAGAAAAAGACCCCGCCAGCAAAGAACGGCTCAAAAAACTGGAAAAAGAGCTGGCGGATTTGAAGGAACAATCGAAGGAATTGACCGCCCGCTGGCAAAACGAAAAAGAGGTCATCCAAACTTTGCGCACCATCAAAGAACAAATTGACGCCACCCGCATCGAAATTGAACGCGCCGAGCGGCATCAGGATTTGGAAACCGCCGCCCGCCTGCGGTACGGAACCCTGCGCGAACTGGAAGAAAAACTCGCCGCGCAGGAAGAAAAACTGCGCGAAATGCAGGAACGCGGTTCGCTGCTGAAAGAAGAAGTGGACGCGGAAGACATCGCCGACATCGTTTCGCGGTGGACGGGCATTCCGGTGAGCAAATTGCTGGAAGGCGAAAAAGAAAAACTGCTGAAAATGGAAGACCGGCTGCACCGACGAGTGGTCGGGCAAGATGAAGCCATCAGCGCGGTGGCAAACGCCGTGCGCCGCAGCCGCGCCGGGTTAAACGACCCCAACCGCCCCATCGGCTCGTTTATCTTCCTCGGACCGACGGGCGTCGGTAAAACGGAACTCGCCCGCGCACTGGCGGAATTTTTGTTCGACGATGAGCAGGCGATGATTCGCATTGATATGAGCGAATATCAGGAACGACACACCGTCAGCCGGTTGGTCGGCGCGCCGCCGGGTTATGTCGGATATGATGAAGGCGGTCAACTGACCGAAGCCGTGCGCCGCAAACCGTACAGCGTGGTGCTGTTCGATGAAATTGAAAAAGCGCACCCGGAAGTGTTCAACGTGCTGCTGCAACTGCTGGACGACGGTCGGCTGACCGACAGCCACGGGCGCACGGTGAGTTTCAAAAACGTGGTGGTCATCATGACCAGCAACATCGGCAGCCACCTCATTCAGGAATTGGGCGCGGAAGCCGCCAAAGAAAAAGTACTGTCGTTGTTGCACCAAGAATTCCGCCCCGAATTTTTGAACCGGATTGACGAAATTATCGTCTTCCACAGCCTGAGCAAAGAAGATTTGCGCCGCATTGTGGATATTCAACTGGAACACTTGCGCGGTCTGCTGGCAGAACGGAATATGACGCTGGAACTGACCGACGCCGCGAAAAACTATCTGGCGGAAGTTGGTTTCGACCCGACCTTCGGCGCACGCCCGCTGAAACGCGCCATCCAGCGTTACCTGCAAGACCCGCTGGCGATGAAGATTCTTTCCGGCGAGTTTATGGACGGCGACACCATCCGGGTGGATGCCAACGGCGACGGGTTGACCTTCCATGTGGATATTCCGGTTGTTGAAGGGGAAGTTGTGGCGTAAAACCGGTGAACCGGAGATTGGTTGATTGGCGATTCGAGATTTTTTCGCCAATCGCCATCTCCGGTTTTTACGATGCCTTTACCCACACCGATGCAAAACCATGATACAATGGATACAATCATCATTCGAGGTGCGATATGGGTATTTCAGGCGTATCCGGCGCAAGTATGCAAAATTCAATGGCGATGCAAGCCACGGCACAAAAAGGGCTGCAGGTTCAAGATAAAATCGCCGTGGCGGTCATCAAACAAACCCAAGACCAGCAGAAAATGCTGGCAGAGGCGTTGATAAAAATGATGGACACCGGACGGGTGGATATTCGCGTTTGAAAATGAATTTCCCTCGCAAAAAATAAAATCAAGTGTGTAACTACTCAGGTGAATAGAGAATAGGACGCAGATTAACACGGATTACAGAGATTTGCGCAGATTCCTAAAATATTTTCAAAAAAATCCGTACAATCTGCGGTATCTGCGTTCTATTCAACCCGTGGCTGAATAGAGACTCTAGCGTTACGCAAAGCGATTGCAAAACACACCCTTCGATACGCCCTGTTGGGCTACTCAGAGTGAAAATTGTGTAAGTTCTGAAATACCGACACACCCGAGTTAATTGGCGGTTGGCGATGTTTTTATCGCCAACTTTTTTATGCCCGCCGGGGAAACCGCACGATAGCCGTCGCACCGCCATCGCCGGTCAGGGTTACACTGCCGCCAAGATTTTTTTCGACCAGATTCGTCACCAAATCCAAACCGGTTTTATATGCTTTTTGCGTTTTAACCAATTCGCTGTATCCCGGTCCGTTATCCTTTACCACCATTTCGATGCTGTCTGCCGTGGCGTTGATGGAAACACTAATTTCCAGAACCGGATTATCGTCAATGGCATATTTAATGGCATTGGTTGCCAGTTCGTTGACCACCAAAGCCACATTGCTTGCCTGTTCGGCGGCAACCTTCACCGGCGAGGGTGACACCTCAACACGCACAAATTTGGTTGATTGTACCAATTGTGCCACATATTCAATCACTCGTTTTACCAGTGTTTCCAGTGAAATGGGCTGCCATACCGATGCCGAGAGCAATTCGTGTGCCGTTGCCATCCCCCGCACTCGATTGGTAATGTTTTCTAGCATGGCAATGGTGTCGGGCGCGGTTTGGCGGCGTTGTTCCAAATATAGCAGCCCGATGATTACCGCCAGATTGTTTTTTACCCGATGGTTAACTTCTTTCAGCAACGTTGCTTTCGTTTCCGCATCGGCTTTGGTTTGTTGATACAGTTTTGCGTTTTCCAAAATAACGCCCAACTGCCCGGCTAACGCTTCCAGCGCAACAACATCGGCTTCGTCAAAAGCGTATCGGCGGGCACTTTCCACATCCAGCACGCCAAAAATTGTGTCGCCGGTTTTTATGGGAATTGCCAACTCCGACTGCATTTCCGGTACACACACCATATAATCGGGGTCGGCAGCGGTATCCGACACCAATTGTGTTTTTCCGGTGCGCACAGCTCTGCCGATAACCCCCTGCTCGACAGATTGTTCGCTTTTTTGGGCTGCGGCGGTTCCGCCGGCTCGGCACATTACGCTGATTGTTTGCGTTTCGGGGCAATATTTGCCGATTTGCACGATGTCATATCGTAAAAATTGGCGGATGAGATGTGCCGCTGTGGTTAAAATATCCGCCTCATCTGCCAGCCGGTTAACCCGTGCGCCGGCTTGATGCACCAATGCCAGTTGTTCGGCGCGTTTTTGGGCGGTAGACAGCAACCGAGCATTTTCAATGGCAATAGCGGCAGCAGTTGTCAATGGTTTCAGCCGCTCCACATCGGCAGCCGAAAATGTATCCGGTTTATCGCTGTCAAATTGCAATACCCCCAATACCCGGTCGTGCGAGACTATCGGAATGCCGATATACGAACGTATCCAAGAAGTGGGTTCGAATACCACCCATTCGGGGTGTCGGCGGGTATCTTTTATGATAATTGGTTCTTGGGTATAAATGGGTGTGTATGTTACCGGAAAATCACCAACATTATAAACCAGTGATTCAACAAATTCTCGGCTGTTATATTTTTCATACCCCACGGAATGTACCGTGCGTACCACGCCGTGTTCCACCAGCACCACATTTGCCGTGGAAAAATCAACCAATTTTTTCGCTTGTTCCAAAATTTCGGCGAGCACGCTTTTAACGGTGGTGTGCGATACCAGCGCCAAAGTAACATCTCGCAGTGTTTCGGATTCCAACTGCGCCGAAACCAACTCGGTTATATCGGTGCTGGTTCCCACCAGTTTTACCGGTTTGCCGGTATCGTCTTTTGTCAAAGAGCCGCGCGCCAAAAACCAGCGAATACTGCCATCTTTGTGGATGGCGCGATGCGGTACTTCAAAGGTTTTTACCGTTTCGGCAATACATGCTTGCATATTTTCCGTCAAAGTTGCGGCATCGCTTTTCGGAAGGTGCGCGCAAACATCTTCGATGCAATGGAATTTTTCTCCGTCACCGTATCCCATCATCGTGCTCAACAACGGGTCGAGATACATTTCATCGGTATTCAGGTTAATTTCCCACACACCGACTTTCCCGGCTTCGGTTGCCAAAACATAACGCTCTTCGCTGCGGCGCAAAGCCTCTTCTATTCGCACCCGTTCGGTGATGTTTCTGTCAAAACTAACCAGCATATACCCCTTTTCCGTTTTGATGGTAAATGCCGATTTTTGCGCCGTATGTACCGTACCGTCTTTGCCGATATATTGATACTGATGGATGCCGGTCAGGCGCGGATGCCGACCGGTGGTCAATATCTGTGTCATTGCCGTTTTGAACCGCCGATAAACTTCCGGTGTTTGTTTTTCGGGGGCAATTGCACTAAATTGCAAATCCACCGCATCCATGCCGATAACATCCTCGGCTGCGCGACCGGTGATTTTTTCTTGGGCGGCATTGAAAACAATAACCCGACCGGTTTCATCAATAATCAAAATACCATCGTTTGCTTCTTCTATCACCCGCCGAAAGAGTGTTTCGCTGCGACGAAGCGCTTGGTTTTCCGCTTTCAGTTCTGCCACTTGCCGCCGTAATTTTTCATTTTCGGCTTGTAAATCGGATTTTATTTTGTCGGCATTATTCATATAGATGTGCTCCTCTGCGGTAATTTTATTCTAAACCGTGTCTCATTTTCTGTCAACGATTTTTGTGTGAAAATATGATTTTCCCCGTAAAATATGCTATACTTTCGACACAATATTGGAGCGTATTTTATGACCGACAGCCACCCCGCCGCTATGCGCCGCAAAGACCGCCGCCTTACCGATACCGCCGACGTTCACGCGCTGCTGGCGCGAGCCGACCTCGGTTTTTTGGCAACCGTCGCCGGCAACCAGCCACTTGCCACCCCGTATTCCTTCTGGTTCGATGGCAAACGCATCTATTTTCATGGGGCAAAACAGGGGCAATCGAAAGAAATTATGCAGCAAAATCCGCGTGTCTGCTTCACGGTGGCAGAACGGGGACGCTACTTGCCCGCCGAGCGCGCCATGGATTTCAGCGTGGAATATACCAGCGTGATGGTGTTCGGTACGGGGCGTATGGTCACCGCCAAAGACGAGCAATTTTATGCACTGCAAGGCTTAATGGACAAATACTTCCCGCACCTAAAATCGGAACAAGATTACGCGCCCATCGTCGAAAAAGATTTACGCGCCACCGGCGTGTATGCCATCGATATTGAAACGATGAGCGGCAAGCGCAAAGCCGCGCCCGACCACCCCGTTACGGGCAAATTGCGCGCATTTTTTTCACCGGAAGAGGTAACGGCATGAGCTATTTGGCGCCAAATCTCATCGAAGAACACCAACCCGCCCACAGCGCCATCGCCATTGGCGTGCTGGCATTGCAGGGTGATTTTTTGGAACACATCAATATGCTGCGAAAATTGGGCGTGCGCGCCGTGCCCGTTCGCAAGCCACCGGAACTCGATGCGGTGGACGGCATCATCATTCCCGGCGGCGAAAGTACCACCATCGGCAAATTGGCAGACCGCTGGGGGTTGATTGAACCGCTGCGAGCGTTCATCGCCGCCGGCAAACCGGTGTGGGGCACATGCGCCGGGCTGATTTTGCTGGCGAAAGACATCGGTCATACCCCCAAAAAAGGGGGCGCGCATGTGGAACCCAACCGGCTGGCAGTGATGAACATCAAAGTTGACCGCAACGCCTACGGGCGGCAGGTAGATAGTTTTGAAGCCGACCTGCCCGCCGACACCCTGCCCGGCGACGGCGTTTTTCGGGCGGTATTCATCCGCGCCCCGCGCATCGAAGCCATCGGCGCGGGCGTAACCCCCCTGCTCAAACTGGGGGATGAAGTTGTCGCCGCGGTGGAAAAGAACGTGCTGGTCACCACCTTCCACCCGGAGTTAACCGATGACCTGCGCCTGCATCAACTTTTTGTGAATATGGTTCGTGAAACCCCGAAACTTAAACTTTGAACAAAAAACCGGAAACAGGAGGCACTATGGCATACCAAGCGATTATCGCAGAAGTGAAGGGAAACGTGGGGCTGATAACCATCAACCGCCCCAAAGCATACAACGCGCTGAACAGCACGGTGATGCGCGAAATGGTGGAGGCGCTGACCGCCTTCGATGCCGATGACAATATCGGCGCGATGGTGATTGCAGGCAACGAAAAAGCCTTTGCCGCCGGCGCAGACATCAAAG
>CAYPNZ010000081.1:0-2721 GCA_964411845.1 uncultured Anaerolineaceae bacterium | reverse complement strand
GGCAAAACAGCGGTAGATATGTTCAAAGGTTCGTTTGTGGACAGTTGGGATGCCATTCGCGCCATAAAAAAACCGATTATTGCCGCGGTGAGCGGTTACGCGCTGGGCGGCGGCTGCGAACTGGCAATGCTATGCGATATGATTGTCGCCAGCGAAAGCGCCAAATTCGGGCAGCCGGAAATCAATTTGGGCATCATCCCCGGCGCGGGCGGCACCCAGCGGCTGGCGCGCACCGTCGGCAAATTTATCGCCATGGAAATGGTGCTCAACAACCGCACCCTGTCGGCGCAAGAAGCCGCCAATTTCGGGCTGGTCAACCGCGTGGTGCCGGTGGAAGGGTTTGTAGACGCGGCGGTATCGCTGGCGCAAGAAATTGCCGAGCGAGCACCCATCGCCGTGCAAGTGGCAAAAGAAGCCGTAAACCACGCCTTTGAAACCACTCTTTCCGAAGGGGTGGCGGTAGAACGGCGGCTTTTCCAACTGCTTTTCAGCACCGAAGACCGCACCGAAGGGATGGCAGCCTTTACCGAAAAACGAAAAGCGAACTGGGCGGGGAAATGATTCGTGAAATGCTGAAATTTCGTATCTATTCAGTTACACGGAGATACACAAAGAAAACACAAAGATGCACAGAGAAAAAATGAATATTTTTTAAAAAACCTCTATGGTCTCTGTGAAATCTTTGTGAATCTCTGTGTTCCGGTCAATATTCTGAATAGTTACGAAATTTCTTTGCTTTTTTGTCAAATCACGCTTCACGTTTCACGTTTTCACGTTTCACGCAATACGTTTTACGCAATACACCTTCACGTTTCACGTTTTCTCCATCACCCGCTACAATACCTCTCACACTTTTTTTTGAGAGGTATTTTTATGCTGAACAAACTTTTTTCGCGCCGCGAAAACGAAGAAGACGCTCGCCGAAAAAACCGTCTGCCGCCGGGACAATCGCTCACCGAGAAATTCCCGGTGCTGCATGTTGGCGAAATTCCCCCCTTCAACCCCGAAACATGGACATTCCGCATTTGGGGCGAGGTGGAATCCGAAAAAATTTGGACGTGGGCTGAATTTAACGCGCTGCCCCGTACCCGCATCACCATGGACATCCATTGTGTCACCCGCTGGTCGAAATTGGACACGGTGTGGGAAGGTGTATCGCTGAAAACGCTGGTGGATGAAGGCATCATCACCCCCACCCCTGCCGCCAAATTTGCCGTTCAACATTGCGCAGGCGGATACACCACCAACACCCCGCTCGATATGCTGCTGGCGGATAATGCGCTGCTGGCAACCCATTTTAACGGCGAGCCGCTCACGCCGGAACACGGCTATCCGCTGCGGGTGGTTATCGGCTCATTTGCCGACCGCTCGGAACAGAAAACCGCCTACTTTTGGAAAGGCGGCAAATGGCTGCGCGAGTTGGAACTGCGCGCTACCGACAAACGCGGTTTTTGGGAAGGTTACGGCTATCACAACCAAGCCGACCCGTGGACGGAACAGCGTTTCGGGTAAAATTAGTTTGTAGTTTCCGGTTCAAAGTTACGTTTTCACGCATCACGTATCACAAATGACACACAACCAATTCCCAATCTCCAATCTCCAGCGCATCCCCCACCTGACCACCGCGCAGATGATTGAAGTTGACCGCGCGATGGTCGAAGATTATCGCATCAAGTTGGTACAGATGATGGAAAACGCCGGACGCAATTTGGCGCATCTGGCGCGAATGCGGTTTCTCGGCGGCGACCCGCGCGGAAAATCGGTGCTGGTGCTGGCGGGCAGTGGCGGCAACGGCGGCGGTGCGCTGGTTTGTGCCCGCCGATTGCACAATTTCGGCGCGAAAGTACACGTTGCAACCACAAAATCCCCAACCGAATTTGGGGGTGTGCCGGCACATCAACTTGATATTTTGCAGCGCATCGGGGTAGAAATTTCCATCGGCGTGCCATCCTCCGCTGAAAAACCCGCGCTCATCATTGATGGCATCATCGGGTACAGTTTGCGGGGCGACCCGCGCGGCATCGCCGCCGAAATGATTCGGCGGGCAAACGCTGCCGTCACACCGGTACTGTCGCTGGATGTGCCGTCGGGCATCGCCACCGATGGCGCGGTGCAATCGCCTGCTATTCGCGCCGCCGCCACCCTTACCCTTGCCCTGCCGAAAGTGGCGTTTCGGCAAGCAGTTGTGTTGGCGCACACCGGAGAACTCTATCTGGCTGACATCAGTGTGCCGTCGGAATTATATGCGGCTATGGGTATTTCGGTGGGGGAAATTTTTGCCGAAAACGATATTGTGCGACTTAAATCACAGATTTAAAGTGCAATTACCTGTATGCTGGCGGCGGAGGTAAAAATGTTTCGACGCATCATACCGTTCATTCTGTCTGCCATTGTGTTGGCGGCACATTTTCTGCGATTTGCCAATTTACCGATGATGATATTCACGCTGGCAATTCCGTTTTTGCTGTTCATCAAAAAACGGTGGGCGCTGCTGATTGTGCAGGCGCTCACCGTTGCGGGCGGGTTATTTTGGATAAAGGTTGCCATTGACAATTTGTGGCTGCGGCTGCTGGTGGGTGAGCCGTGGGTACGGATGGTGGTTATTTTGCTGGCGGTATCGCTGTTCACATTCTGGTCGGCGTGGCTGCTGGCAAGTGATGCCGTGGCAAAAAAATACCGGTAAATCACCCGTCCGCCATGTCTGTGCGCCGCCAATTGCTG
>CAYPNZ010000080.1:6253-9197 GCA_964411845.1 uncultured Anaerolineaceae bacterium | reverse complement strand
CTGGTCGATTTGCCCCGCCCCGACCAACTCTATCGCCACGCCTCGGCGCCGTCTACCAATATTTTCGACCGGAATGGCGTGCTGTTGTATCAAATCAACGACCCGCACCAGGGCTATCATACCCCGCTGACACCGGACGACATCCCGCAGGCATGCCTCAACGCCACCATCGCCACCGAAGACGCGACGTTTTTCCGCAATCCCGGCTTTGATGCCCGCGCCATACTGCGCGCCATGCTCGGCAATCTGCGTGAAGGGGAAATTGTCAGCGGGGCGAGCACCATCACCCAGCAATTGGCGCGGAATTTGCTACTGTCGCCGCAGGAACGCACGGAAATCAGTTTGACCCGCAAACTGCGCGAAGTGATTCTGGCGTGGCGCATCACTCGCACCTACAGCAAAGATGAAATTCTGACGCTATATTTGAACGAAACCTATTACGGCAATCTGGCATTCGGCATCGAAGCCGCCAGCAACACTTATTTCGGCAAACACGCCTCCGAATTGGACACCGCCGAATGTGCGCTGCTGGCAGGTTTACCGCAAAGCCCGGCGGCATATAATCCGCTGGAAAATCCCGCCGCGGCACAAGCCCGTCAAGCCGATGTGCTGCGGCTGATGGTCAAACACGGATTTTTGTCGCCGGCAGCAGCCGATGCCGCCGCGCGCGAACCGCTGAAATTCGCATCCGTCCCCTTCCCCATTGAAGCCCCCCATTTTGTGATGTATGTGCGCGGGCAACTGGAACGCCGCTTCGGACTGGAAGCCATTTACACGCAAGGCTTGCAGGTTTACACCACGCTGGATTTGAATATACAAAATGCGGCGCGCGAAACGATGCGCTATCGGCTGGCGCAACTGGCGGAAACCAAAGACGGGTTGCCGCCCAAAAATGTGCGCAACGCGGCGGTGGTGGTGCTGAAACCGGTCAGCGGCGACGTGCTGGCGATGGTCGGCAGCCCCGATTATTTCGACCCGCGCATTGACGGCGCGGTGAATGCCGCCGTCGCGCTGCGGCAACCCGGTTCATCCATCAAACCGATAACCTATGCCACCGCCTTCGACCCCGCTTTTGCCGAAAAATACGGCTATCGCCCGCTCACACCCGCCAGCATGATGATGGATGTCCGCACGGCATTTATCACCCGCGAGGGGCGACCGTATGTGCCGCAAAATTACGACCGCATCTGGCACGGTCCGGTGCTGCTGCGCTCGGCGCTGGCGCAGAGTATGAATCTGGTTGCGGTGAAAGTGCTCGATTATGTCGGGTTGGCAGCGATGACCGATATGGCGCGGCAATTGGGCGTGACCACCTTCGATGATGCCGACCGCTTCGGGCTGGCGCTGACGCTCGGCGGGGGGGAAGTGCGTCTGCTGGAACTGACCGGCGCGTATGCCGCCTTCGCCAGCGGCGGGCATCGGGTGGAACCGACCACCATTTTGCGGGTGACGGATGCCGCCGGACATGAATTGTATCGCCACGAAAACACGGTCGGCGCGGCGGTGATGGATGCCCGCACCGCCTATCTCATCACCGATATTTTGAGCGACAATTTCGCGCGCGCCCCTGCCTTCGGCGAAGGGAGCGCCCTGCGGCTCGACCGTCCCGCCGCCGCCAAAACCGGCACCACCACCGATTTTCGGGACAATTGGACGGTGGGGTATACCCCCGATTTTGTGACCGGCGTGTGGGTGGGCAATGCCGATAACGAGCCGATGAAACACGTGACGGGCATTACCGGCGCCGCCCCCATTTGGCACGATATAATGATGAAACTGCACCAAAATTTACCCGCACACGATTTTCCCCGCCCCGGCGGGCTGACCACCGCCACTGTCTGCGCGGTGAACGGGCTGTTGCCGTCGGCGGGATGTTCGCAGCGGGTGGAAGAATTGTTCATCACCGGCACGGAACCCACACAGGTGGACGACTGGCACCGGCAATTCACCATTGACCGCCGCAACGGGCTGCTGGCGGGAGACAATTGCCCGCCGGAAGTGACGGTGGCGCGCTGGTTCACGCTGTACCCGCCGGATGCCGGGCAGTGGGTGGCAAAAAATCTGACGCGGCAGCCGCCGCACGAATTTTCGCCGCTGTGCGGGGATGGTATTCAGGCTTCGGCGGTCAGGTTTCAGCCACCGGCATCCGGCAACCCGCCGCCCATTCGGTTCATTTCGCCGGATGACGGCGCAACTTTTCAACTGTCGCCCGCCATCCCCGCCGAAGCGCAGAAAATCCGGGTGGCGGTGGAAATCTCGCCGCAGGTTCTGCCCGACACACTGCAATTGCGGGTGAACGGGCAACCGCTGGCGCGGGGAAATTCGGTATGGTGGCGGCTTTCGCCGGGAGAATGGCGGTTTGAGGCGGTGGGGATGGATTCGCGCGGGCAATCGGTGCGGGCGGGGGTAACGGTGAGGGTTATGGAATGAACGTGTTGCGTAAAACGTATTGCGTAAAAAAGAGAGGTCATTGAGATGAATTATGAATCGTGGGAAACTCAAGTACCCCTTTCGATTACCGCCGATTCCCTGTGGAAGATGAAAGTATATCGCCAATCGCTATTTTTGGCGGATATCAACTGGCTCGATGTTACCAAACTGACAAAAGATAAACGCACACAATCTTTGGCAGACCAACTATATCGAGCAGTGGGTTCCATCAGTGCCAATATCGCCGAAGGATATTCCCGCGGCACCGGACGTGACCGCGCCCGATTTTACGAATATGCGCTCGGTTCGGCACGAGAAAGCCGAGACTGGTATTACAAAGCCCGCCATATTTTAGGGGAAACCGTTACCAACCATAGATTGAATTTACTGACCGACATCATTCGGATGTTGTTGACCATCATCCCGCACCAACGCCAACGCACGTTAAAAGAAGATTCAATCAATTATACAGCATCTACAAACACAAATTAACCATGCAATACGTTTTACGTTT
>CAYPNZ010000080.1:0-6153 GCA_964411845.1 uncultured Anaerolineaceae bacterium | reverse complement strand
ATCAATTATACAGCATCTACAAACACAAATTAACCATGCAATACGTTTTACGTTTCACGCAATACGTTTTACGTTTTACGCAATACCCATAGATTCATCAGGAGACCACCCATGAAAAAACTGCTCACCTTTATAACCATCCTGCTACTGGCGACCGCCTGCCAAATTACACCGACCCCCGCCCCGGCAACCGACACGCCCGCCGCGCGCGCGCAGAGCGTCCCCGCCGACACATCCGCGCCGACCCCCGCCCCCACAGCGGCAACATCCTTCCCGCCGCTGGTGGTGCGCGCCACCCCGGAAAACGGCGCGGAAGTTGCGCTGGATGCCCCTATTGAGCTGACTTTCGACCAGCCGATGGATACGGCATCGGTGGCAGCCGCCTTTCGTATTGAGCCGCCGGTGGATGGCGCACTCAATTGGGTGGATGATACCACCGTCCGTTTTGTGCCGGCGCAGAAATTCTCGCGCGGCAAACGCTACCGGGTCACGCTGGATGAATCGGCGAAAAGCGCCGCCGGATTGCCGCTCAATCGCCCGGCGGAAATCACTTTCGAGACGGTGGGCTATCTGGCGGTGAGCAGCGTGCAGCCCGCGCCCGACAGCGATGAAATCCTGCCGGATACAGTGGTCACGGTGCTGTTCAACCGTCCCGTTGTGCCGCTGACCGCCATCGAAAACCAAGCCGGGTTGCCGCAGCCGCTCACCTTCACCCCGCCCGTGCGCGGCGAAGGGGTGTGGCTCAACACCTCTATTTTCCAATTCACCCCCGCCGACGGCTTCGCCCCCGCCACGGAATACACCGCCCGCGTCGCCGCCGGATTAACCGCCGTGGATGGCAGTGTGGCGGAAGATGATTTCGTGTGGCATTTCCGCACAGAATCGCCACAGGTGGTGGCAAGTTACCCCGCCGACGGCGCACAATATGTCAGCCCCGCCCCCGTCATTCAACTGGCATTCAACCAGCCGATGAACCATGATTCGGTGGAAGCCGCCTTTCGGCTGCGAAATACCATCACCGGCAAACCGGTAAAAGGCACGTTTGAATGGGTGTCGGCAGGATTAACCCAACCCGCCGACCCGTATGGCAATGATTATTTTTACGACTCTCAATTTGACAGCGGCAACGGTCCTGAAGCCGTCGGGGTGGAAACGGTCTCTTTCACCCCCGCCGAAAAACTGATTTTGGGAACCACCTACACCATCGAACTGGCAGATACCGCCGCCGGCGCGCTCGGCGACGGCGCATCCCTGCCCCATCCCTTCGCCTCATCTTTCATCGTCATTTCGCCATTGAAAATCATCAGCACCGACCCGGCTGACGGCTCTACCCGCGCCAGCCCGTGGGACAGTCTGCAAATTACATTCAGCGCGCCGGTTGACCCCGCTTCCGTCAAAATCGGCGAAAATATCATCATCACCCCGCCCGTCACCCCCACCGATGTTTACACCTATTTTTGGGACAGCAACACCGAAATGAACATCGGCTTTCCCACCACCGCCTCCAGCGCCTACACCGTCACCCTGAAAGGAAGCATTACCGACCGCTACGGGCAGCCGCTGGGCACAGATACCACCATCCACTGGCAAACCACCGCCTTCGAGCCGATGGTGTATCTGCATTCGCCGGGGGATGTGGCAATGTACAGCACCATCACCGACACGGTTGCATATTTTACCGTGCGGAATGTGAGCGCGGTCAATTTTGCGCTGTACCGGCTGCCGGAAGATGATTTCATCAAACTGAACGGGGAAAATCGCTGGGATTTCGCTCGAAAATATACGCCTGCCGCCGAAAATAAATTGCGCGAATGGACGGTTTTCACCGAGCCGGCGCTGAATCGCAACGCCATTTACGGCACGCATTTGGCAGAAGACGACGGCACACTGCCACCGGGATTATATTTTTTGAAAGGAACGGTGCTGCCGGATGATGTGTATCCCGACGCCAGACATTTGGGCAATCTGCCGAATTTCAAACAGGTGATAGCGGTGAGCGACGCGAACATCACCGTAAAAGCCGCCGCCGACCAAACGCTGGCGTGGCTGACCGACCTGACCACCGCCGAGCCGGTAGCGGGGGCGAACCTCCGTTTCCGCACGGAATATGATGCGCTGGGCGAAACCACCACCGATAGCGACGGCGTCGGCGGGGTGCGGCACGCCGACACCGACCCGTGGACGCCGCGTTTTGTGTTCAGCGATGACCCGTTCGCCGTTGCCAGTACCGATTGGCGCAACGGCATCGAGCGCTGGAATTTCGGCATTGATACCGAAGATTACCTGCAGCCGCTTGCCACCCATCTGTACACCGACCGCGCCATTTACCGCCCCGGACAGACGGTGTTTTTCAAAGGTATCATCCGCAAAGATGACGACGCCCATTATTCCCTGCCCGCACCCTATCCGGTATATGTAACCGTGTACGATTGGCAGGGGCAAGAAATTTATGCCGAAATACTGTCGCTGAATGAAAACGGCACATTCAACGGGCAATTCGATTTGGCGGATGAAGCCGATTTGGGCAGTTACACCATCGAAATGGCATACGATGACCAATCTTTCGCCACGGATTTTTCGGTGGCGGCATACCGCAAACCGGAATTTCTGGTGGATGTGTCCACCAACAAACCGGAATACCGCAACGGCGACACCATTCTGCTCACGGCGCAAGCAAGTTACTTTTTCGGCGGGGCGGTGAAAAACGCGCCCGTGCGGTACAGCATTCTTGCGGAAGACTACTTTTTCAAATATACCGGCAAAGGCTGGTACGATTTCACCGATTACGATTTCAGCCGCAGCCGCAGTGAGGATTTCGTCCCCGGTTTTGGCGAATTGATTCTGGAAGGGGACGCAAAAACGGACAGCGACGGCACATTTTCGCTGGAAGTGCCCGCCGACATCGCCGAAAAAATCGCCAGCCAGCGCTTCACGCTGGAAGTGACCGTCACCGACCCCGACAGCAATCAGCAGGTCTCGAACCGCACCACCGCCATCGTCCACAAAGGGGATTTTTACATCGGACTGCGCCCTGAAAAATACGTCAGCACCGCCGGAAAAGAAGCGGCGGTCAACCTGCTGACGGTCGATTGGCACAGCCAGCCCGTTCCGCAAAAAGACATCACCCTCATTTTCAATGAACACCGCTGGTACAGCGTAAAAGTGCAGAGCGACAGCGGCGGCTATTATTGGGACAGTCAGGTGGAAGACACCCCCGTCGCCACCGTGACCGTCACCACCGACGCGGACGGGATGGCACAGGCGAGTTTTGTCCCCGAAACGGGCGGGGTGTACAAAATTGTCGCCAGCGGCACAGACGACGCGGGCAACCGCGTGCAGTCATCCACATATATGTGGGTTTCCGGCAGCGAATATATCAACTGGCGGCAGGAAAACAATGACCGCATCGAACTGGTGACGGACAAAAAGGAATACCGCGTCGGCGATGTGGCAACCATTCTCATTCCGCACCCGTACAGCGGCACGGTGCGCGCGCTGGTCACGCAGGAACGGGGGCACATCTACCACACCGAAGTGATGACCCTGCCCACCAATTCCGAGCAGATTCAAATCCCCATCACCGCCGATATGCTGCCAAACATGTTTGTGTCGGTGGTGATTCTGCACCCGTCCACTCCCGATGACCCCGTGCCGAGTTTTAAAGTGGGCTATGCGCAACTGCCGATTGATGTTTCGGAAAAAGAAATCAACATCACCCTGAAAGCCGACCGCGACAGTTACCTGCCCGGCGACACGGTGACATACAGCGTTACCGCCACCGACGCGCACGGCAACCCTGTGGCAGCCGAATTTTCGCTGGCGGTGGTGGACAAAGCCATTTTGACGATGGCGCCGGACACCGGCGGCTCGCTGCTGGATAAATTCTGGCGCGAGCGCGGGCTGGGCGTGAGTACCGCCGCCGGGCTGACCCTTTCGGCGGAACGGCTGAACGCCACCGTTGCCAGCGAAGCCAAAGGGGGGGGCGGCGGCGGTTTCGAGCAGGCATTCGAGACCGTGCGCGGCGAATTTAAAGATACCGCCTTCTGGCTGGCAGATTTCACCACCGGTGCCGATGGCACGGGCAGCGTCACCGTCAAACTGCCGGACAATTTGACCACTTGGGTGCTGACCGCGCGGGGAATTTCAAAAGACACGCTCGTCGGCGATGATTCCATCGAAATTGTCAGCACCAAACCGTTGCTGGTGCGTCCGGTTGCCCCGCGCTTTTTTGTAGTCGGCGATGAGGCGCAATTGAAGATGGTTGTGCAAAACAATACCAAAAAATCGCTGGCTGTGGATACCTTGTTTGAAGCGGAAGGGCTGGAATTGGTGAACACCCCCGCCACCGACACCCGCCACGTCGGCGCGGGCGAAACGGTCACGGTCATCTATCCGGTGAAAGTCGGGCTGGCGGATGAAGCCGTGCTCCGTTTCGGCGCGAAGGGCGGCGGTTTTGAGGACGCGGTGGAAATCACCTTGCCCGTCTATCGTTTCAGCACGCCGGAAACGGTCGGCACGGCGGGGGTGCTCGATGCGGACGGCGCACGGCTGGAAGGCATCGCCCTGCCGCAACGCTTCGACCCGTCGCAGGGGCAATTGACCGTCACCATCGAGCCGAGTCTCGCCGCCGGGATGCGCAACGGGCTAACCTATTTGGAACATTACCCCTATGAATGCACCGAGCAGGTTGTCAGCCGCTTTTTGCCGAACGTGGTCACCTATCGCGCCTACCGGCAATTGGGCATGGATAATCCCGAACTGGCGGAAAAACTGCCGGGGCTGGTATCGGTGGGGCTGCAAAAATTGTACGCCCGCCAAAATTCCGATGGCGGCTGGGGCTGGTGGTCGGCAGACAAAAGCAGCCCCAACATCACCGCGTATGTGCTGTTGGGGATGGTGGAAGCGCAAAAAGCCGATTTCGCCGTGGAACCGGCGGTCATCAAACGAGGGGCAAAATTCCTATTGAACCATCTGGACAGCCCGAAAGATGTGCAATCGAATTGGCAGGCGAATCGGCAAGCCTTCATGCTGTATGTGCTGGCGGAAACGGGCAACGGCGATTTGGGGCGCACCGTGGCGATGTTCGACCGGCGCGAAAAACTGGACACCTTCGGCAAAGCGTATTTGGCAATGGCGTTCGGGCTGCTGGAACCGAAAAACCCCGACCGCGCCACAACGCTCATCAGCGACATCACCGGCGAAGCCATCGTCAGCGCCACGGGCGCACACTGGGAAGAAGCGCAGCCCGATTATTACAGCATGAACACCGACACCCGCAGCACCGCCATCGTCATCGCCGCGTTGAGCCGCCTCGACCCGCAGAATGCCCTCGCGCCGAATGCCGTGCGCTGGCTGATGTCGGTGCGCGAGCACGGCGGCACATGGGAAACCACGCAAGAAACGGCGTGGGCAATCATCGGGCTGACGGATTGGATGGTTGCCACCGGCGAACTGAACGGCAATTATGGCTGGACGGTTTCGCTGAACGGGCAATCGCTGGGCGACGGCGCAGTGGACGCGGCAAATATTGACCAATCGGTCAGCCTGACCGCCGCCGTGAAAGATTTGCTGGCGGACACCGTCAACCGGCTGGTGATTGAG
The DNA here is from genome assembly GCA_964411845.1 of uncultured Anaerolineaceae bacterium. Classification (GTDB taxonomy): domain Bacteria; phylum Chloroflexota; class Anaerolineae; order 4572-78; family 4572-78; genus JANTHQ01. The sequence continues at coordinate 552 of CAYPNZ010000080.1, read as the reverse complement.
CGCAATCCCCCCGCCGGGGCAAGCGCAAGCGACGGACGACTCTATTACACTGCCCGGCTGGAATATTACAAGCCGGTGGAAGACGTGAAAGCGCTGGAACGGGGCATCATCGTGGCGCGGCAATACTCGCTGGCGGATGACCCCGACGAGCGCGCCATCACCTCGGCGCGGGTGGGCGACATCATCACCGTAAAATTGACGCTCATCGCCCCGCACGACCTGCATTATGTGCTGGTGGAAGACCCCATCCCCGCCGGCACGGAAGGGATTGACCGCAGTTTGCTGACCACCAGCGTCGTCGGCAAAGCGCCGGAGTTGAATCGCACCGACCGCCCGAATCGGTACGGTTGGGGGTGGTGGTATTTCAGCCACAGCGAATTGCGCGACGAAAAAGCGGCACTGTTCGCCACCTACCTGCCCAAAGGCACGTATGAATACACCTACCAAATTCGCGCCAGCCTGCCGGGGCAGTATCGCGTCATCCCCACCCACGCCGAAGAAATGTACTTCCCCGAAGTCTTCGGGCGCGGCGACGGCGGGGTTTTCACCGTG
>CAYPNZ010000079.1:0-9248 GCA_964411845.1 uncultured Anaerolineaceae bacterium | reverse complement strand
CACCAGAGCAAGAAGCCACCGGAAAAATCATCTCCATTTTTAGCCCCAAAGGGGGCGTTGGCTGCAGTACACTGGCAATCAATTTGGGCATTGCCCTTGCCAAAAGTAAAAACGCAAAAGTGGCACTGGTTGATGCCAGCCTGCAATTCGGCGATATATCGGTGCTGTTAAATTTACACCCGAAAACAACCATCGCCGACCTTGCCTCTAATGCCGAAGACTTGGACACCGATTTGGTGGAACGGGTGATGATGCCGCACGCTACCGGTATTCACGCCCTGCTTGCCCCGCCCCGCCCCGAAATGGCAGATTTGGTAACCCCCAATGCCTTGTCGAAAATACTGGAAAAATTACAGCATATGTACGATGTGATTGTGGTAGATATGTACAGTTCTTTGCACGACACCGTCATTACCGTGCTGGATGTATCTGACCTGATTGTGCTGGTCACCACCCCGGAAATTCCCGCCATTAAAAGCGCCCGGCTCTTTTTTGAAGTGACGGAAGCGCTGGAATATCCGCCGGAAAAAACACATCTTGTACTCAACAAAGCCAATCCGCGCATCGGCATCCGCGCCGAAGATATTCAGTCAAGCATAAAATACACCGTGCAAGCCCAGTTTCCATTGGATGAAGCAACATCGGTGCAGGCAGTAAACGCCGGCATCCCGTATGTGGTCGGTCAAAGTAACACCGATCTGGCAAAATCGGTTATGAATTATGCCCAAAGAATTCATAAACTCATCACTCAACCCGCATCGTAGACTGGTCAAACCCATTATCAGACCAGGAGTGAAACATGTCCTTATTAAAACGAATTGAGAAAAACCAGCACCCGGCATCGCAATCTTCCCGGTTGGAAGAACTGCATGCCAAACGTGCGCCATCGGTTCGACAGAGCCAAAACACCATGTCCTCCATCAAAGAGCGCATCCAAGATAAATTGCTTGCCGAACTTGACCCCCAAATGGACATCACCAAAACCGATGAAATTCGGCGAACGATGGAGGATATGTTCAACCAAATTCTATCCACCGAAGCCATCATCCTCAGCCGCTCGGAACGGCAGCGCCTTTTTGAGCAAATTGCCGCCGAAATTTTGGGTTTTGGTCCTTTGGAACCCCTGCTGGCAGACGACACCGTTTCAGAAATTATGGTTAACGGTCCCAACCATATTTACGTGGAAAAGAAGGGGAAACTGGTAAAAACAAGCCTTAATTTTGAAAACGATGACCACGTTTTGCGCATCATTGACCGCATCGTCTCGCCGCTGGGACGCCGTATTGACGAAGCGCAGCCGCTGGTTGATGCCCGCCTGCCCGACGGCTCTCGTGTAAATGCCATCATTCCGCCGCTGGCGCTGAACGGACCCACCCTGACCATCCGAAAATTCTCGAAAACACCGCTCACCATCGAAAACCTCATTCAATTTGGTTCCGTCACCCCGGAAGCCGCCGAATTTTTGCGGGCATGTGTGCTGGCACGAACAAACATCGTCGTTTCGGGTGGTACCGGCGCCGGGAAAACCACCCTGCTCAATATTTGTTCAAACTTCATTCCCGATGACGAACGCATTGTTACCATTGAAAACGCCGCTGAATTGCAATTGGCGAAAGAACACGTTGTTACACTGGAATCTCGCCCGCCAAACATTGAAGGCAAAGGCGAAGTTTCCATCCGCGACTTGGTTATCAACAGCCTGCGAATGCGCCCCGACCGAATTGTGGTGGGGGAATGTCGTGGCGGCGAAGCGCTGGATATGTTGCAGGCAATGAACACCGGTCACGATGGCAGTTTAACCACCGCGCACGCCAACTCTCCCAGAGATGCCATCGCCCGTTTGGAAACGATGTGCTTGATGGCGGGTATGGACTTGCCCGTGCGCGCCATCCGCGAGCAGGTCGCCTCGGCGGTAGACCTTATTGTGCAGCAATCTCGTATGCGAGACGGCTCGCGGAAAATTATCAACATCACCGAAGTTCAGGGCATGGAAGGTGATGTTGTGGTACTTTCTGATATTTTCGTGTTTGAACAACAAGGGTTTGAAGGCGGAAAAGTTATCGGACGATTGAAACCTACCGGGTTACGCCCGAAATTTATGGATAAAATCGAAGATGCGGGCATCCAATTGCCACCCAATATTTTCGGTGCGCGCGGCAGGTTCTAAACAGGGGGAAGATGATGAACCCAACCATCATAGCATTGGGCATTTTATTGCTGATGGGCATCGGCTTGTTGCTGTATGCACTGGTCGGCAGGTCCGATACAGATAAAACCACAAAAGACCGGTTGAATCAATATGTCGGCGATTTCGGGCAACTGGACTCCACCGATACAGACAAAGAAGACAAACGCAACGCCACAAAAATCACAAAAACCATTGACGAAGCCATCGAATCACAGGGGTTTGTGCAAAATATTCAAGTGCAACTGGCGCAAGCCAACCTGCGCATCACCCCCACCGAATATATTTTGCTTGTTTTCGTCAGCATCGTCAGCACTGCGGCGCTGGGCTTTTTAATTTACCGCAATATGCCGATGACTTTAGCCGGTGCGGTACTGGGCTTTTTTCTGCCCCGTTTTTATCTTGGCTCAAGAAAACGAAAACGCCTGAAAATGTTCAACGACCAATTGGGCGATGCCATCAATTTGATGGCAAACGGTTTGCGTTCCGGCTATTCCATCTTGCAAGCAATGGAAAGCGTCGGCACGGAAATGCCCGACCCCATCGCCGAAGAATTTCAACGGGTGGTAAGAGAAGTGCAACTGGGCGTTTCCACCGAACGGGCAATGAACAATATGGTACGCCGCATTCCCAGCGATGACCTCGACTTAATGGTAACCGCCATCAACATTCAACACGAAGTTGGCGGTAATTTAGCGGAAATTCTGGAAGTTATTTCATTCGTCATTCGCGAGCGGGTACGCATCGCCGGAGAAATAAAAACACTCACCGCACAGGGTATGCTCAGCGGATATATCATCTCGCTTTTGCCCATCGCCCTCAGTTTGCTACTATACGCAATGAACCACGAGTATATGGGGCGAATGTTCCTGCCCTGCGCCGAAGGGGGTCCCACCAGTTGCTCGGCGCAACCCTGTGGCTGGATTATGAGCGGCATTGGTTTGATATTGATTATCAGCGGGTTTTTGGCAATTCAAAAAGTAGTGCGAATTGACATTTAACCTTACCGGAGAAATTTGACCATGGTTTTAACACCCACCATTTTAATCATCGGGGGAATTGTCATCGTCGGGGCAATTATATTGATAGTCGCCGGTGTCATTTTCATCCCCAAAGCCGCCTCTGCCGACGTGCAACTGCGGTTGGAAGAATACGCCAGCCGCAGCACCCCGGTTACGCTGGAAGAAATTGAAATGTCGCAGCCGTTCTCCGAACGGGTTATCATCCCCTTCCTGCAAAAACTGGCGCACGTTTTTGCCCAAATGACCCCTCAACAATCCAGAGAAAAAGTGCGGCGGAATCTGGAACTTGCCGGTCGTCCGGTAAAATCTCCGGAAGCCTTTATGGGCATGAAACTTGCCGCCGCTATCGGATTGGCGTTATTTGCATTTTTGTTGATGAGCATTGCCAAACAACCCTTTACCTACCGGATACTTTTTACCGCTATTGGCGGCGTTATCGGCTATATTTTGCCGGGCGTTTGGCTGGGCAGCAAAATTAAGCAACGGCAAGACGAAATCATCAAATCTCTGCCGGATGCGCTCGATTTGCTGGTTATTTGTGTTGAAGCCGGATTGGGGTTTGAAGGCGCAATGGCAAAAGTGGCAGAAAAATGGGATAACGAACTTGCCAAAGCATTTGCCCGCGTTTTGCAAGAAATTCGGCTGGGAAAATTACGCATTGATGCCCTGCGCGAAATGGAAAAAAACATGGGGGTGGCAGAAGTAACCAGTTTTGTCGCCGCCATCATTCAAGCCACGCAATTTGGGGTGAGTATTGCCAAAGTACTGCGCATCCAAGCCGAGCAAATGCGTATTCAACGCCGTCAACGCGCCGAAAAGAAAGCGCAAGAAGCCCCCATTAAAATGCTCTTCCCGATGGTGTTTTTAATCTTCCCGTCACTGTTCATCGTGCTGTTGGGACCCGCCGTGCTACAAATTCTGGATTCGGGTGTACTGAATATCTTCTGATGCGCATCGAAAACCAAACAAAAAACACCACACTGGCAGAAAACTGCATCATTGCCGATACATTTTTCACCCGATTGAAAGGGCTGCTGGGCACATCCACACTAAACACCGGCGAAGGGTTGTTACTGGTTGGCGAAAAAAGCATTCACACCTTTTTTATGGCGTTTCCCATTGATGTAATTTATATCAACGCCCAAAAAACAGTCGTCCGGCTTGACCGCAATTTTGTTCCGAACCGCATCGGGAAATACGTTTCACAATCGGCATATATTTTAGAAGTGCCGGTCGGCACAATTGACCGTACCCGCACCACCATCGGTGACCAATTGCATTTTTAGCCCTATAACGCACTTTTATGACATTGACGTCTTTTGTTGCTTCGGTATACACCACATTTTTGGACTTTTTGTATCCGCCGGAATGTGTTATTTGCCACACACCGGGCACATTTTTATGCGCCGATTGTCTATCGGAAATAGAACCCATCGCCGAACCGATATGCGCCGTTTGCGGGTATCCCCTGCCCGCCCCCAACGCCGAATGCCGTCAATGTCGTCGTTACCCTTTGCGTGCCGTTAACAATATCCGCTCGGTGGCATTGTTCACCCCCGGCGTATTACGCGAAGCCATTCATAAATTCAAATACCAAAATATGGAAATTCTGGGAAAATCCCTTGCCCCGTTGCTAACAACTTGCTATACTATCAATCAAATGGACGCTCAGGTTATTGTGCCGGTTCCGTTACATAAATCTCGATACAAACAACGCGGGTACAACCAGTCGGAAATTCTCGCGCGGCAACTGGCGGCGCAAATCGGGCTGCCGGTAGATGCCACCTCGCTTGTTCGCCACCGGCGCACCCAACCCCAAATGAGCCTGAGCGCCGCCCGGCGGCAATCAAATGTCGCAGATGCGTTTTTATGCAACAGCAATACCATATTGGGCAAAGCAGTGTTGCTAATTGATGATGTTTGCACAACCGGCGCTACGCTTGATGCATGCGGTTCGGCACTGATGAACGCCGGCGCTTCTGTAGTTAACGCCCTAACATTGGCGCGAGCCGTATAATATGCCGGTTAAAAATCCTTACTTCAGAAAGGAGTAATATTATGGCACTGGTTCTTACCGGAAAAAACATGAATCTCTTCGAGGATACCAAAGCCTACGTGGAGAAAAAGGTGAGTAAGTTTGGGCGATTTCTTCCCGACATTATTGACACCCGGGTAGAAATTTCCAAAGAAGCCACCAAAAGCAGCCAAGACCGCTTTATTGCCGAAATAACCGTCCAAACAAAACACAAAATTCTCCGCGCCGAAGAACGGAGCCACGATTTACGCATTGCCATTGACAATGCGGTAAATAAATTGAATAGCCAAATTGCACGGTTGAAAGGCAAACGGAAAACGCGCCGGCAAGCCAAAGAATCTATCCGCACCGAAGACCTGCCGACGATTTCCGATGACCTTTGGGAACAATTGGAAGAAGAAGATGACCGAAAAATCGTTCGGGTCAAACAATTTTCGGTGATTCCGATGGATGAAGAAGAAGCCATTGAGCAGATGGAATTGCTGTCGCACGACTTTTTCGTTTTTTATAACGCCAACAGCGGACGCATAAACGTGCTGTACAAACGCGCCGATGGCAATTACGGCGTGCTAGACCCCGTTGTGGCATAAAATTTCAACAAAAAAGAGCCGTCGGCAATTACCGGCGGCTCTTTTTTTATGGTGCGCTCATTCCAAAATCCACGGGTCAAGCGCACGGGTGTAATCCACTAAATTTTCCTCGCCGAACCACAGCGCAATTTCCGCTTGAGCGGTATCCGTACCGTCGGAAGCGTGTACCAAATTGCGTCCGATTTCCATACCGAAATCACCGCGGATGGTGCCGGGTGTGGCATCGAGCGGGTTGGTTGCACCCACCACATTTCTCGCCATTTGAATGGCGTTCGGACCTTCCAGCACCATTGCCACCACCGGCGAAGCGGTAATATATTCAATTAAACTTTTAAAAAACGGGCGTTCTTTGTGCACGGCGTAATGTTCTTCTGCCAGTGAAACAGGCACTTGCAAAAATTTCATGGCAACAATTTTTAAGCCATGCTGTTCAAATCGAGAAATAATTTGCCCGACCAGTTGTCGCTGGACGGCATCGGGTTTTAAGATGATGAATGTTCTTTCCACGGTTATGCTCTCCTATTTTGATGGTAGGTTTTTATAACAGATACCCCAACGGTTGACAAATTTTAGCGTATGCCATGAAAAAACCCGCCCGAAGGCGGGTTGATGTTTTGCGACAATGTTATAATTTGCGTAATGCGGCTTTGTACGATTGGAAGGCTTTGTTCAGTTGCCCCAACCGCGTTTGGGCATCGCCGAGCGTTTCAAAAATTGCGGCGTTGTCGGCATAAGCATCCAAATGGGCGGTTAGGGTATTCACCACATCTTCCAAGCGTGTGGATCTTTCTATCAATGCACCGAATTTTTGCAGGGCTTCCTCTATCTGCCCAACTTTTAAGGCGTTTTCAGCCACGGCAAACGCTTCATCGGTTTCCACAGTGTCTGTTTCCGCCACTTCAATTTCGGGTTCCGGCTCGTGCTCAACAACGGGTTCTGCCGGTTCAGCAACCTCGGCGACGGTTTCGGCAACAGTTGTTTCCGTTTCCGCCACCTCGTCAGTTTCGGCAACCGGTTCTTCAACCTCGGTTTCCGTGGTTTCTGTCAACCAATCCGGCAGTTCTGCGGCGATTTGTTCAGGTTCTTCAACTTCTGTAACGGCTTCTTCAACCGCTGCTTCCGCTTCTGCCATACCCGCCACGGCTTCTTCTGCCATTATTTCATCGGTGGTATCCGTTTCCGCCTCTGCGGGAAGTTCTTCCGCGTCCGACCACATTTCTTCGCCTTCTTGCAGCCAATCCGGCAGTTCTTCATCATCGAACACAACTTCTTCCGCCACAACCTCGGCATCGGCGACCGGTTCTTCGGTGATGCTCTCATCGGTAAGCCACGCCGGCACATCGGCATCCGCGTCAACATCGGCGACCACATCTTCTTTCAGCCAATCGGGCAGTTCTTCGGTAATCACCATATCGTCCTCGCCCGCTTCTGCTGCCGGTTCGAGTTCAGCAAGTTCTTCCGGAGTCTCATCGCTTAACCATGCCGGTACTTCCGCTGTTGCTTCCGTTACTTCATCTTCTTTCAGCCAATCGGGCAGTTCTTCTTCTATGGGTTCTGCCGTAACCTCGGCGGGTTCATCCGTTTCCAGCACGGTTTCATCGCTGAGCCACGAGGGGGCTTCGGTTTCATCCGTTTCGGCGACCACATCTTCTTTCAGCCAATCGGGTAAGGCTTCCGTTGTTTCCGCAACTTCAGCCGCTGCTTCCGTAACTTCTTCGACCGGCGCGCCCGGAATATCGGATGCGGCAGCGATGATGCTTTCGTCGCTCAACCACGAGGGGGTTTCCGCCTCCGGTTCCGGAGCGGAATCATCTTTCAGCCAATCGGGTAATTCCTCTTCGATGACCATCCCGTCGTCTACCGCTTCGACCGGGGTTTCTTCGGCAAGCCACGACGGTTCTGCCGTTTCGGGTTCGGCATCCGTTTCCGATGCCGGTTCAACCGATGCCGTTTCCGCCTCTGCTGCCGCCAGTCGTTTGGCAGATTCATCGGCGGTGGCTTTCATCCAATCTTTTACCGACATATCTTCTGCGCCTTCGGGGCGTTCTTCGGGCACTTCTTCCAGCGAAACGCCTTCTTCCGCCAAAATTTTCTCCCACAACGCTTTGCCCGCATCGGTTTCGGAATCTGCTTCCGCCGCCGCTTCTGTTTTTTCCGCGATGGTTTCTTCAATTTCCAATGCCGCTTCCGCTTCGGCGGCAACCGCTTCCATCGGTTCTGCCGGAGCAGTCGGTTCTTCTGCACCGGTTTCCGGTTCTTCCGGCTCGAACGGTTCCGCCGGCACATCTTGCAGCCACGGCGGCAATTCCTCAATATCCGCTACGGTTTCTTCGGGCAGGTCAGATTGTGGCACGGGCTGCGATTTCGCCGCCGGTGCTTCACCGCGAATTTCCTTTAACCAATCGGGTAATTCATCTTCCGGCAGGGGTTGGGGATTGGGATTTTCTTGCTCAACCGTCATAGGTTCACCTACTTTTTTACTGGGTGGCAGCGCCACTTTTCCTAACATTCCATATTACCTATTATGCCCTGATTTTCGCAAAATGTCAATCTTGCTCAACATTATGTCATGATAAACTTGTGCGGGGCAATTTTTACACAATTTTTGCCGACAGTGGTAAAATTGTAGTTTATGATGTTGACACATTCGGGGGATTTGTATGGCGCAAAATAAAATTGTGGTGCGCGGTGCGCGCGAACATAACCTGAAGAATATTTCGCTGGAAATTCCGCGCGATAAATTGGTGGTCATCACCGGACTGTCCGGGTCGGGAAAAAGCAGTTTGGCATTCGATACCATTTACGCCGAAGGACAGCGCCGGTATGTGGAATCGCTGTCGGCGTATGCCCGCCAGTTTTTGGGGCAGATGGAAAAGCCGGATGTTGACCAAATTGACGGGCTTAGCCCCGCCATTGCCATCGAACAGCGCAGCAGCAGTTACAACCCCCGCTCGACGGTCGGCACGGTAACAGAAGTTTACGATTACCTGCGTTTGCTTTTTGCGCGCGCGGGTACACCCCACTGCCCCACCTGCGGGCGCGAAGTAAACCGGCAATCGGCGCAGCAAATTGTAGATGCCGTACTGGAAAAACCGAACGGCAGCCGGGTGATGATTTTGGCGCCGGTGATAAAAGACCGCAAAGGGGCACACCAAGCCGTGTTCGATGACATTCGGCAAGCGGGATTTGTCCGCGTGCGGGTAGACGGTTATCTGCGCGAAATTGACGAAATTTTCGAGTTAGACCGCAACGCGCTGCACACCATCGAAGTGGTGGTAGACCGGTTGGTCATCCGTCAACCGCAAAATGACGATGATACCCTGTCTGCCCGCCTTGCCGATTCGGTAGAAACCGCGCTGAAATTGGGCAACGGGGTGCTCATCGTCACCGATGTGACCGACCGCGACCACCCGTTC
>CAYPNZ010000078.1:0-9266 GCA_964411845.1 uncultured Anaerolineaceae bacterium | reverse complement strand
AATGTGATCGGCGACTGTTTGCGGTAAAATTTTAATGGGCACAGGTTTCCCCAAAATGTTGGTTTTTGCGGCGCACACGCACCGATGGCAATATCATAATTCATTGCAGGCAAATTGCCAAAAATCGCCAAAGCGTCAATTGTATGCAATAAAAAACGCCCGGAAGATTTCCGGGCGCGAAAGGGTGGTATCAATTTATAGCCGCTCGATAAGCCATGCCGGCGCCATACTGCTGAATGTTGAGTTGAACAATGCCGTAAATTGGTCGGAAACCAGTAACACACCGATGGCAACCAAGAAAATGGCGCTGATGATTTCGATGGCGTGCATGTGGCGGTTGAGCCGTTTGAGCAACCCTGTGGCGGAAGAAAGCAACAGTGCGGTCAGCAGGAAAGGTACCGCCAGCCCCAGCGAGTACACCAACAACAGCAGCATTGCTTGCCCCACACTCTGTCCGGTCGCGGCGATGGTTAAAATTGCCCCCAGCAACGGTCCGATGCAGGGTGTCCAACCGGCGGCAAATGTCATACCCACAAACAACGAACGGGAATAACTGGGGGTGTTGCCCATATCCGACTGGATACGGCGTTCCGGCAGAATGAACATATCAAGTTTGTAGTTAAGGGTGTTGATGGGTTCGCCGATACCGGGCACGTCTTTCAGTTTGGTTGCCAAATAGCGGAAAAACCCGCCCATATGCAACCCGAACAAAATCAGAAAAACCCCGCCGACTTTTACCAAAATGCTGGAAAACGTGCCGCGCAAAAAGGTTCCCAAAAATCCGAACGGCGCACCGAACACGACCACAAAAATTATGGTAAAACCCGCCACAAACAGCAGGGCATGGGTAAACACCATACCGCGATTGATGTTTTCATCTTCCGCGCCAACGGTTGTACCGGTAAGATACCCCAAATACACCGGTATCAGCGGTAGGACACATGGGGATGCAAACGATAAAAATCCGGCGGCAAACGCCAAGGGGATGGTAATACTATCTGGAGCCATAAATCTCTCCTTAATATATTTGATATGGGCGCATACGCTGCGCCGTGCACTCAGTGTACCATTCGGCGCGGGTATTTTCTGTAATGCACCATACACGGTATGGACGCATCACTGCCCACTATTCTTACTTGTGGTTTTCTTCTTTTAAAAGTTGTTTCAGCATTGCCAATTCGTCATTCAATTTGCGCTGACGGTTAAAAATGCTGAAAATCAGGGCAAAACTGAATAGCCAAAATACGGCGTATGCCATCATCAGATAAATCAAATCTGCCATCGTATGAACCTCCGAGAGTTTTCGGCAACCGGCAAGCAGTTACCGGTTTTCTGTTTTATTTCTACCGGTACAAAATTTCTTGTCTAAGCGTTTCCACTTCGTGTTCGGTTTGCCCCAGCCGCATTCGATGGTACAGCAGGGTAAAATAGAAGACGGTGAACGCCGCAATACAGAACATCAGCGCAGTGGTCATATTCGGGCTCATATTGAAACCGCCCGTGCCTTCGTTGGCGCCGGATGCCACCACCGCCGGGTGAATATCGCGCCACCAGCGGATTGCCATAAAATTGATGGGAACGCTCATAAACGCCACAATGCCGTACACCGCCGCAAATCGGGCGCGGCGCGGGGGATTATCTATTGCCGACCGAAGCATCAAATAGCCGATGTACATCAGCCAGCCAATGGCGCTGATAGTCAACCGCGGACTCCACGTCCACCAAGTGTTCCATGTCGGTTTTGCCCAAATGGAACCGGTCACCAGCACCATCGTCATAAACGTCAAACCGATTTCCACGCTGGCATGCGCCAGATTATCCCAAAAAAAGGTACGTTTCCACAAATAGCCGATTCCGGCGGCAAAGGTGACAAAAAAGGCGAAAAAGCCAACCCACGCCGAACCGACGTGAAAATACATAACCCGTTGGGTAAACCGCTCGACAGCGGTTTGCAAATTTACTGCCGGCGGGGCGAAAACAAATGCCAAATACAATCCGGTTATCATCATAATACCGCTCACCGCCGTGAGCACCAGCCCCCACGTGTCTCGTTTTGCAGAACGCATTGTTTCTGCTGCCATAAATTATTCCTCCACCACGTATTCAAACATCATATATGATATTGCCAGAAAAATTAAATCGAACGCGACCAGCAACCCCAACCAGTTTTGCACATCGGCAAAGGGCAAGCCATCCAAAATACCGGCGGTCAGCCGCACCGCCGCCAGCAATACCGGCACCACCACCGGAAACAGCATAATGGGCAGCAGTACATCGCGGGCGCGGGTGTGAATGACCATTGCCGAAAAGAGTGTGCCCACCCCGGCAAAGCCGATGGTTCCCAGCACGACAACCCCCACCAACGGCACAATAATGCCGAGCGGTTGGTTAAAAAATACAATAAACAGCGGTAAAATTACCACTTCCACCACCGCGATGAAAAGCACGTTGCCCAAAAACTTGCCCAAATAGATGGCGCTGCGGTCAACCGGCGCCAGCAGCAATCCTTCCAGCGACCCCCGGTCGCGTTCGGTGATGAAACTGCGTCCCAGCCCCAGCATACCGGCAAAAGCAATGGCAACCCACAACACGCCCGGTGCCAGCGTGTTGGCGTTATCGGTGCGCAAATCAAACGCAAAGTTAAAAATAAAAATTACCAACAGCGAAAAAACGAACATGGCGCTGAGCATTTCTTTGGTGCGCAGTTCGGCGGCGATGTCTTTTGCCACAATTGCCCACACTTTGCGCAAGTAGGCAAATTGCGGCGGTTGGCGGGCAATCACGCTGTCAGAGGCAATGGACGATAAATTTTGTGGCATAACGTTTTTTGCTCCCTGCTCTCTGTTGCTCACGATTGGTAAAACCGAGACAACGCTTCAACCGAAACGTCGGCGCGGGGGGCATCCACGGCGATTTTGCCGTTTGCCAGCATCAGTACCCGGTTACCCAACGACAGCCCGCGCTCCAAATTGTGGGTGGTCATCAGCACGGTGCGCTGTGCCGTGCCCACCGCCGCCAGTAAATCGCCGAGCATAGTTGCCGCGCCTTGGTCGAGTCCGGTGTCGGGTTCATCCAGCAGTAAAATCGGCGGGTTGTGCAGAATGGCGCGGGCAATTGCCAGCCGTTGCTGCATCCCCCGCGAGTAGGTTCGCACCGGGTCTTTTTGTCTGCCCCACAACCCTACCTGCCGCAATACCGTTTCAATGCGCGCCGACGGTTGTTGCACATCGTACATACGGGCGTAAAACCGCAAATTTTGTTCGCCGGAAAGGTCATCGTACAGCAGCGTTTTATGCGACACCAGCCCGATATACCGCCGAATGTATGCCGCATGTCGCTGCACATCCATATCACCGATGAAAATACTGCCTGCCGTCGGTTTGGATAGTGTGGAAATAATGCTCATCAGGGTGGTTTTACCCGCCCCGTTGATGCCCAGCAGGGTAACAAATTCTCCCGCCGCAATTTCAAACGAAATATTGTGCAACACCACCCGGCTGCCGAAGGCTTTTACCAAATTGCGAACTTTTATCATTGTTGTGCCAAAATATCTTTTAATTGGTTGCGGTATTGCGTTCGCAAACGGCGATACACCGCTTCATCCACAAATCCGTCGGCGTGCATGGCTTCCAATTCGCGCAACAGTGCCACCAGCCGGGTTTTTTCCGCTTCGGTGGTGGCAACAACCGCCGGTACCGCTTCGGGGCGATTTACCATAATTACCACAAACCCGATGAGCAATGCGCCCAATGCCAGCACAATCCACTGCAAATATTGCTGGTCGGGTCCGCCGGATGCCAATCCGCCCGCAGGCGCTGCGCCGCCGGTTGCCGCGGCAAAATCAAGTTTATTCAGACGATTGAACGTGATGACCAAATCATCACCGGCGGCAAAATTTTCGCCCTTCCACTGCTGATAGGTATCGCCCTGAATGGTGCGGTCTTGCTGGCGTTCCAGTTGGTTGCTGGACAGCGACTCGCCTTGGTCGGTTACCAGCAGGTTCACCATCGGTATGGCATTGAGCAGCGGGGTTTTTATTGTAACCGATTTACCTTTAATGGGGATGCCGTAACTGACCGCCAGCGAATAATTCTCGGTGCCGGGGGTTACCGGACGCGAATCCACATAAATATTGCTGTCGGTTTGACGGGCGGTATCAAACTGAAACGACACTTCCTGCGCACCTTCCGGCACGGCGATGCGCACCGTTTCCGGCATGCCGTCCGCGCCCATCGTGCCGATGAATGTTTTGTCGCTATTGTTGGAAAAAACATAAATATCGGTGATGCTGATAAAATCGGGCACGAACGCCACAATGCGGTGCAGCGTGGTGGCAGAAACCACCGCCGGGTCGTCTGTGGTTTCGTACACGTTTATGTCGAGTGTGGTTTCGGTGCTGTCCGGCAAAAAGATTGCCGAGCCGTCCGAAAAATAGTGTACATCGTTATAAACGGCTTCCAGCACAAAATTGGCGGTGTGCTCGCGCCGCAGGTTTTCAAATTTGAACGCGCCATCCGCGCCGCTTTTACCATCGGTTTGTTCCAGCAAACTGCCATCCGATGAAACGGTGTACAGGGTCAACGGAATGTCGGGAACCGGTTCGCCGGTGGTGCCGTTGATGACCGTACCGGTCAGCACCCCGTCGTGGGGAACCGGCACGGGCATTTCAATGCTGAGCGAACGCGCGAAGGCGATTGCCGCCGTCACATCGGTATCGGGCAGCGATTGCAGCGCGTCGGCGTGGGGGTCGTCGGCAGTGCGGAAGGTTGCCAGCAGGGCATCGGTGGCGGCGGTTGCCAGCGTGGTCGGGTCGGCAAAATCCACCTTTGCCGCCGAGCCGTCGCTGTTATGGCAGGTGGCGCATGTTTCGTTAAACACGGTTTTGCCGCGTTCAATCACCGCATCGGGGGCGTTCAGGGTCAGCAAATATGCCGCCGCATCCCAAATTTGTTCATCCGAAAGCCGCTGTTCCCACGGGGGCATCATTTTGTCCATACGCCCGTTTTTGATGACGGAGAATATTTCTGTGGGCGACATGGCGTTCAGGGTGGCGGGGTCGGTAAAGTCGGGCGGCTGGTTGGGCAGCGAGGCGGCAGTGCGTCCGTCGCCTTTGCCGGTGGTACCGTGACACGGCTGACAGTTTTCGGCGAAGATGGATTGCCCGTTCACCGCCGACAGTTTTTGGGGCAATGGCGGTTCTTGTTTGGGCGGCGCGGCGTTTGCCGGTTGGGCAATGATGAACCATCCGCCTGCCAGCAGCAGCATTACCGGTATGGCAAGCAGTTTCAGTGAAAGTTTCATGATGCCACCTCCGCCGTTGTCATTGCTTCGCCGCAATGGGGACAAAATTTGTCGCCCAACAGCACTTGTCCGTGGCATGCGGGGCATTCGGTAGTGAGCGATGCACCACATTCCGTGCAGAAGGTATCGCCGGCTTCAAAGGGTCGCCCGCAGTGGGGGCAGGTGTAGTCGGATGTGCCGGCGGTGATGGTTTCTATTTTGGCGCGCAATTCGGCGCGTGCGGCGGCGCGCAGGTCATCGGCAGCCGCAATTTCGTCATCGGCAAGCAGGGCATCAACCTGTGCCTCTAACCGGCTTTCAAAATCGCCGGAAAGGGCGTCAATTTGTTTTAAAATGGCAGCAACCTGCTGCAAAAATTTCAATCGCCCTTGTTGGTAATCCTGTTCGGCGATTTTCCCGCTTTCAAAATCCAATTCCAGGTCTTTTATGGCGGAATAGATGGCATCGCGCTTCATTTCCAGTTCGCCCAAAGTGAGCAAATCGGCGCGCTCGGTAACTTCAAAATCGGTTTGCGTGCTGAGGATTGGTTTGAGCACCCACCACAGTGTGGCGGCAATCATCAGCGCAATAACGGCGATGAAAACAATATCCATGGCATTTAGCCTCCGGTAGCGGCGAGTTTTTCCAACAGTTGATAGAGTTGCGGGCGTTCAATGGGTCCAATTTGCACGTGGATGATTTGCCCGTCGGCGGTGACGAAGAAGGTTTCGGGCACGCCGGTGATGCGGTATGCTTTTGCCATTCGAGATTCGATGTCGGGACCGGAGGGGTAAGTTACGCCGTATTTTTCCAAATAGGCTAACGCATCTTTTTCGGTATCCAGATAGTCAATTCCCAAAAACAGCACTTTACCTTTAAAATCTTGCGAGGCTTGTTCCAACAGGGCGGCTTCTTTATAACATTCCACACACCAACTTGCCCAGAAGTTTATGAGCATGGGCGTACCGCGCAACGATTCGAGCGAATAGGTTTCGCCCTCAAAAGATGTAATGGAAAAATCGGGGGCGGGTGCGCCCGCCAATTGGGTTGACTCTCTTTTTTGCAACCCGAAGGCAAACACAAAAAAGAGTACCAGTAATGCCACCACACCGACAATCAACCCGATTATTTTTGCCGTAGATTTTTTAGGGGGGGGTGATTCGGTCATTTCGTTAAAACTCCTTCAAATCCTCTTCGATTTTGCGGAGATATTCTTCATCCACATCAATATCTGCCGGGGCGCCAACGGCAACCGCGGCGGCATCGGGTTTTGCGGCTGACCAGCGACGCAAAATGAATGCCAACCAGCCAATACCCACCAGCATCCCCACGGCGGGCAGCAGCCACGCAAACAAGCCGTGTCCCTGCCGCGGTGGTTCTTGCAATACTTCCACGCCGAAGCGCGCGATGAACCAGTCGAGCACTTCTTGTTCGGAGTAGCCTTCTGCCAGCAAATCTTTAATTTGGTCGCGCCACTGGTCACACGTTTGGGTGCGGCAGTCTTCCAAATTTAACGATTGGCAGGTGGGGCAGTTTAGTTTTCGCGCCACATGGTTCACTTCATCCATTGAAGGCTCTTGCGCCAACACCGGCATCACCGCCGCCGCCAGCACAATTATTGTCAACAAAAACATCAAAGGAATAGCAAATTTTTTCATGACACCTCTACCACATTTCGCCGAGATTTTTTGGTAACCGTTTGGCGTGTTACCTGCGCCGAGGGCCACGCCGCAACCAATGTACCGAACACAAACACCAACCCGCCAAACCACAGCCAATTAATCATCGGGTTGATATAGGCTTTAAAACTGGCGCTTTGCCCGTCGGGTTCCCACCCGGCGATAATAACATACAATTCCGACATACCCTGCCGGTGAACATCGGGAATGGTCATCGGCTGCTGCTGACGCACGAAAAATTCGCGGTACGGTTCAATGGTATCCACCGGTTTGCCGTTATGGCTAACTTGCAGCGTACCGACGGTATTTTCTACCCCCGGTTTGCCGGGCACTTGTTTCAACCCTTCAAACGTTAATTCATATTCACCGGTGAATGGCGACGAAATGGAAAACGACTGTCCGAGCGAAACATTTTGTTGCGTTTCTACCTGATAAAATTCCATGCCGATGATGCCGATAGTGGCAAACAGCACGCCGAAATGGATGAGGTAGCCGCCATATCGCCGCCGGTTGCGCGCCACCAAATGTATCATCGCCGTGAAATAGTTTTCGCCGTGCGCCCGATGCCGCGCGTTGACACCGCGCCAGTATTCCATCAGCGTGACGGTGGCGGTAAATGCCACAAAGGCAAAGGTCATCACCGCGCCCTTCATTTTAATATTGGTGAACAACGGCAGCAAAATTGCCACCGCCACACCCACCGCCGCCGGAAAAGCCAATTGTCGCAGCAACTTTTTGGAACTGATGTGCCGCCAGGGCATCAACGGCGCAATACCCATTAACAGCACGATACCGGCAAATAGCGGTCCCGTCGCTTTGCGGAAAAAGGGCGGACCCACCACAATTTTATTCCCCAGCAAGGCTTCGGAAATGATGGGGAAATGCGTGCCCCACCACACCGTAAACGCAATGCCGATGAAAAAGAGGTCGTTCAGCAAAAAAATGGCTTCGCGCGAAAAAACCGAATCCAATTCGTTATCGCTTGCCAGTATTTCCCACCGGCTGACAAACAGCACCAGCGATGCGATGAACATTACCCCGATGAAGCCCAAAAAGAGCGGTCCGATGGCGCTTTGGGCGAAGGTATGCACCGACCCAATCACCCCGGAACGGGTGAGAAAAGTACCTTCGATGACCAGCGCAAAAGTCAAAATAATTAACCCCACGTTCCAGCGTTTCATCATCCCCCGATTTTCTTGAATGATGACCGAGTGCAGAAACGGGGTTGCCACCAGCCACGGAATGAGCGCGGCATTTTCCACCGCATCCCAACCCCAGTAGCCGCCCCAACCGAGCACGTCATACGCCCATCGTCCGCCGAGCAGCAAGCCCATACTTAAAAAGAGCCACGCTATCAGCGTCCAGCGGCGAGTGGTGCGCATCCACAAATCGCCGCGCTGGTTGGTAAACAGCGCCGCCATCGCAAAAGCATACGGCACAATAAACGCCACAAAACCGGTGTACAATATCGGCGGGTGGATAACCATGCCCCAGTGGTACAGCAGAGGGTTCAACCCGTTGCCGTCGGCGGGGAAGAACGATAACTGCGCAAAAGGGTTTGCCACGGTTACAATCAAACCGACAAAAAAGACCAAAATGAAATTCATCACCGCCATCACATACGGGATGAGCGTTTTCACCGCGCCCCATTTGTTCAGCAGGACAGCGCCGGTAAATAGCGACATCAGCCAGGCAAAAAAGAGAAGCGACCCTTTTTGTGACCCCCACAATGCCGCAACCCGAAAGAAGGTGGTGGCATCGCGGTTGGTTACTTGAGCCACATATTCGGTTTGGTAGTGCTGGGTGAGCAGCAAATATTCCATCACGGCGACAGCCACCGTGAGCAAAATTGTTACCCCCAACGAAGCATTTTTGGCGCTTAACACCAAATCGGCGCGGTTTTTACGCGCGCCCATCACTGCGACGACAATGGCATACACTGCCAAAATCAGCGCGAGAACCTGTGCGGTATATCCAATTGCAGGCATATTTCCATCCTGTTTTTCGGGGGCAAGCATTTTTGCCGCCCGGTATGATACGCCTTGCGCGATGCCGGGTGCTGTTTACGGCACACGCAATGCGGCACAACTTAAATTTTCACCTTACGCACTTTAAAATTTGACAAAATTTGATGGTTTAACGGTTTAAAATGGCGATTTTACCCCCTCCCCCTAACCCCCTCCCCCAAATTGGGGGAGGGGGAACAAAAAGGGGTGAGCGAGGGGGACTTCGTCCCCCTCGCTCTCTCTCATTCCCCCCTTCCCGGCGGGAAGGGGGGACACAGGGGGGATGGGGGAAAACCTGAAA
>CAYPNZ010000077.1:3472-9404 GCA_964411845.1 uncultured Anaerolineaceae bacterium | reverse complement strand
CGGTTGCGAGCGGCGCGCACGGTGTTTGCCACCGCTTCCGTCGGGTTCGACAGCGGGTCGGCACAGCCGGGAATGCCGTGCGAGAATCGGCTGGGATATATGCGCGGCGCAATTGCCGACACATACCGGCTGAATGCCGTCAGATTTTCTCCCGTGCCGAAATCGTCCGTGCGGAAGGAGGCGTATCCGTCCACCGCCACCGAAATTTTCACTGCGGATGGCAATTGCCCGCGTGCCGCATCCAAAAACGCGGTCAGGGCTTCGGTGCGGCTGCCGGGTTTGGCGGGCGGCGAAAACTGTGCCATACCGTGCGGCGATGGCGGCGGAAAACGCAGGCTGTCAAACTGAATTTCGGCAAAACCGAGTTGCGCGGCGGTTGCCGCCACGTCCAGCAAATATTGCCACACGGTCATATCGAACGGATTGAGCCAGAAAAAGCCCTCGGCGGTGCGCCACAATTCGCCGGAAGCGGTATGGGCTGCCGGTTCGGGGGTTTTCGGGGCGATGAGTTTATCTTTAAATGCCACAATTCGCGCGATGGGCGTGATATTTTTCCGGTGCAGCGAGTCAATCAGTGCCGGCAGATGGTCAAACGTCCAGCGGTTCGCGCCGCCGATGTGCGCCAACGCACTTTGCACGGGATGGCTCAAAAAACCGAAATCGTCCTTAAAATCAATTACCAGCGCATTTACTGCCGATGATTCCGGCGGCGATAAAATGTGTTCACGTGCTGCGGGAATTGCCAGAGCGTGACGGCTTAAATATGCCGCCGCGATGATTGGTCGATTGGAAATTGAAGATTTGTGCTGTGTACCGCGTGAAATGTGACGGTTCGAGATTTGAGACGGTGGATTTTCAACGGCGGGCTTTTGGCTGGAAACGGACGGCTGACGGCTGTCTGCCGATGGCGCTGTATTTATTGATGCCGAATCGGGCTTATTGCGCAACTTGCGAAATTCCGGTTCGGCGGGCGAGCGGACGATTTGCGCCGCGTCAAAATCGGGGATGCGCAACCGCTGCCCCTGCCGCAGCGGCTGGCGCGGGTTGATGCGGTTCAGGCTGATGAGCGCCTGCACGGTGGTATGGTGTTTTTCCGCCAGCGAAAAAAGGGTGTCGCCCGCACCGGCGATGATGATGCGGGTCGGCGGTTTGGGGGGCGGCGGGGGAACGGGGCGAAACGGTTTCGGTTGCGAAAGAGACTCCGGCGCGGGGGGCGGCGAAAACGGCTCGCCCAGCACCCAGCGCCAGAGTTTGTGCCAAAAAGTTGTCATCGTTAAATGGAGATTGGCGATTGGAGATTGGACGAATCTCCAATTTACCAATCTCTAATCTCCATTTGCAGGTTTACGGGAAAATACCGCGCAATGCCACCGCATCGGCAACCCGCTGCACGGCAAGCATCATCGCGCTTTGGCGCAGCGGCACATTACGGTGCTGCCCGAAAGTGTACATATCATCAAAAGCCACTTCCATAAAGTGATGCAACCGGCTGCGAACTTCATCTACCGTCCAGTAGAAGCCTTCGCGCCCCTGCACCCACTCAAAATAACTGACGACCACCCCGCCGGCATTTGCCAGAATGTCGGGCACAACGGTAATACCCCGCTCTTGCAAAATGGTGTCCGCTTCGGGGGTGGTGGGTCCGTTTGCGCCTTCAACGATGAATTTTGCCTGAATTTTGTCGGCGTTGGCTTGGGTAATTTGGTTTTCCATTGCCGCGGGAACCAACACATCGCACGGCAATTCCAGCAATTCTTCATTGGTGATGGTACTCAAGCCCGGGGCGGTGTAGCCTTCCAGCGTGCGGGTTTTGCTTTGTTTCACATAATCTGCCATCGCTTCGATGTCCAGCCCTTCCGGGTTGTAATAGCCGCCGGAAATATCGCTGACAGCGACGATTTTTGCGCCCATTTCGGCGATGTGGCGGGCGCTCCATGTGCCCACATTACCGAACCCCTGTACCACGACGGTACATTCGTTCATCGGTTTGCCGGCGCGTTTGAGCATTTCTTTCACCGAAATTGCCACGCCCAGCCCGGTAGCGTCAATGCGCCCCAAACTGCCGCCCAAACTGACCGGCTTGCCGGTGACAATTTCGCTGTTGTTTTCACCTTTGATGATGGCATAGGTGTCGGTAATCCAGCTCATCGTGCGCTCGTTGGTATTCATATCGGGGGCGGGAATGTCAATGTTCGGTCCAATGATGGGGCTGATGGCATAGGTGTAGCGGCGGGTCATGCGGCGCAATTCGTTTTCCGAAAGGCGGCGCGGGTCAACGGCAATGCCCCCTTTGCCGCCGCTGAACGGCACATTCACCAGCGAGCATTTCCATGTCATCAACTGCGCCAGCGCCGAAACCTCTTCCAGCGTAACGGACGGATGGTAGCGAATGCCCCCTTTGGCGGGTCCGCGGGCGGTGGTGTGCTGCACCCGGTAGCCGGTAAACACTTCAATGTGTCCGTCGTCCATTTCTACGGGCAAAGAAACGATGAGCGCTCGGCTGTTGGTGCGGAGCAGCGCGAAAATATTGGGGTCAAGGTTTAACGCTTGTGCGGCTTTGGTCAAACTGGCTTGGGCGTTCGCCAAGAAGCTGGCGCCCGGATTTTTGGCTAACATTTCAACTGACGTCATTGTCGGATATACTCCTTGTCAATACAAAAAATGTGGGTTGGTCGGTTTCGAGATTTACCCGGTCAGTATTATAATGAGCGGGAGTTTCATCGAACCAAAATACAGATGTAATTGTAAGGCGGATACACTGAAATGACAACTTATGAAGCCATTATTGGAATGGAAGTTCACATTGAATTGCAAACCGAAAGCAAAATGTTTTGCAGTTGCAGCGCCGATGCTTTTTCTGCCGCGCCGAACACCAATGTGTGCCCCGTTTGTTTGGGGTTGCCCGGTGCACTGCCCGTTATAAACGAGCGAGCGGTGGCATTTACCATTATGACCGGGCAGGCGCTCGGCTGCGAAATTCACGCGCACAATGTTTTTGCCCGCAAAAATTACTTTTACCCCGATTTGCCCAAAGGGTATCAGATTTCTCAATATGAATTGCCGTTGTGCACCGCCGGCAAACTGGAAATTACCGTTAACGGCAACCGTAAGACTATCGGCATTACCCGCGTCCATTTAGAAGAAGACACCGGCAAACTTACCCACGTTGACGGCGGCTCGCTGGTAGATTTGAACCGCGCCGGCGTGCCGCTGATGGAAATTGTTTCCGAACCGGACATCCGCACCGCCGACGAAGCCTACGCCTATGTAACCCAACTGCGGCAAATTGTGCGCTATCTGGGCGTTTCCAGCGGCGACATGGAAAAAGGCGCTATGCGCTGCGAAGTGAACCTGTCGCTCAAACCGGTTGATTCAAAAGTGTGGGGCACAAAAGTAGAGGTAAAAAACCTCAACTCATTCCGCGCCGTGCGCAACGCCATCGCCTATGAAATTGAACGCCAAACGCGCGTGCTGGCATCGGGCGGGCAGGTGGAACAGGTAACAATGGGTTGGGATGAAAACCGCGGGCGCACGGTGGTGCAGCGCAGTAAAGAAGATGCGCACGATTACCGCTATTTCCCCGAACCGGATTTGCCGCCGCTGACGCTTGACCCGGCGTGGATTGCCGAACTGGCAGACTCGCTGCCGGAATTGCCCGCCGCCAAAATTAAACGCTATATTGCCGAGTGGCAATTGGCGGCAAACGACGCCGTCGCGCTGGCGGAAAACCGCGCCCGCGCCGAATATTTTGAAACGGCAGTGGCAGCCGCCGCCGGAAAAGTTTCGCCGCGTGCCGTGGCAAATTGGATGGTCGGCGAGGTTTTTCGGCTGCTGAACGAAAGCGGCATCGCCGTGGATGCCATCAAATTCACCCCCGCCGATTTTGTGCGGTTGATAGCACTGGTAGAAAGCGATACCATCAACCGGCTGGCAGGCAAAGAAGTGCTGGCGGAAATGTGGCAATCGGGCGCAAAACCGGATGCCATCGTGGAAAAACGCGGGCTGAAACAAATCAGCGACACGGGCGCACTCGATGCCATCATCACCCAAGTGCTTGCCGAAAACAGCGACGCGGCAGCGCAATTTAAAGCGGGCAAAGAAAAAATACTCGGCTTTTTGGTGGGGCAGGTTATGCGCCACAGCCGCGGCAAAGCCAATCCGAAAATGGCGGAAAAACTTCTGCGAGAGAAATTGACCCAATGAAAATCAAACCCGTGTTGCTGGTGATGGTAGACATCAGCGGTTACACCCAATTTGTCAACTATCACCGAACCAGCGTGCTGCATGCCGAAGAAATCATCTCGGAATTGCTGGAAGCGGTGATTGACCGGGCGAAATTTCCCCTGCAATTGAACAAACTGGAAGGGGACGCGGCATTTCTGTTCACCGAAATTACCGCCGAACCAACCGCCGTGGCGGCAGATGTCTCTGACCAGATTTTGCGGTTTTTCGATGCGTTCAAATTAAAACAGCAATCGCTGGTAAACCATGCCGCCGGCGGCTGTCCGTGCGATGCTTGCACCAACATTCATCAACTGCAACTGAAAGCGGTGGCACACAGCGGGCAAGCGGTTTTCAAACAAATCAAACAATTTAACGAACTGGCGGGCGAAGATGTTATTTTGGTGCATCGGCTGCTGAAAAACAGCGTCTCTGCCGGCGAATATATTTTGCTCACCGACGCATTTTACCGGCTAACCGGCAACTTGTTTGGCTCGGAGCCGGATACCCTCACCGAAAATTATGATTGGCTCGGAGACATATCGGTGAAAGTTTTTTACCCCAAAACGCTGACCCTGACCCTGCCGGCGGCAAAACCCGTTTCCACCCCGTCGGGCATACTGGAAGGCATGCGGATGTGGGTGATGTCGCTGTGGCGGCTGTTCCGGCGGCGAAAATTTACACACGTGCCGTATGAATCCGCATAAAACTTGCCGCAAAAATTGGTTTTCCGGGGAAATATGATATAATTGTCGTGGACAAAAACAATGGTGGTCATATTGCACGAGGAGGTGACAAAGAGACCGGATACTTTTTGATTGACGAGGCTCGCACGGGGCGTGCTCGTCTTTTTTGTTTTTCAACCGTTTACCATTCAATGATGAGGTGTAAAAACCATGACTGAGAATCTTAATCCATTCCAAATCGCTCAACAACAATTGGATGAAGCCGCCGAACTGTTGGCGCTCGACCCGGCAACCCACGCCCTTTTGCGCGAACCGCGCCGCGAATTGCACGTGACCATCCCCGTGCGCATGGACGACGGCAGCGTAAAAGTGTTCAAAGGCTTCCGCGTGCAATATAACGACAGCCGCGGACCGACCAAAGGCGGGCTTCGTTTCCATCCCGCCGAAACCATAGATACCGTGCGGGCGTTGGCGGCATGGATGACATGGAAAACCGCCGTGGTGGATATTCCACTGGGCGGCGGCAAAGGCGGCGTTATCTGCAACCCCAAAGAAATGTCACCGGGCGAATTGGAACGGCTCTCGCGGGGATATATTCGCGCCATCAACAAAATTTTAGGCGAAGAAACCGATGTGCCCGCTCCCGACGTTTACACTACCCCGCAAATTATGGCGTGGATGATGGACGAATACAGCGTCATTCGCGGCTATAATGTGCCCGGTATGATTACCGGCAAACCGCTGGAACTCGGCGGGTCGCAGGGGCGCGGCGATGCAACCGCTCGCGGCGGCATTTTCTGCGTGCGCGAAGCGGGCAAAGTGCTGAATATTGATTTGCAGGGCAAAACCGCCGCCATTCAGGGTTATGGCAACGCCGGACAATTTGCCCATCAACTGGCGGTAGAACTGCTGGGGATGAAAGTGGTTGCCGTGTCCGACTCGCACGGCGGCATTTTTAACCCCGACGGGCTTGATTTTGAAACCACCGTGCAGCACAAACGCGACACCGGTTCGGTGGTGGGGCT
>CAYPNZ010000077.1:0-3462 GCA_964411845.1 uncultured Anaerolineaceae bacterium | reverse complement strand
TGGGCGCCCAGCCGGTCAGCAATGAAGACCTGCTGGAACTGGATGTAACCGTGCTCTTCCCCGCCGCACTGGAAAACCAAATTACCGCTTCCAATGCCGCCAACATCAAAGCCAAAATTGTGGCGGAACTGGCAAACGGACCCACCACCCCCGAAGCCGACCATATTCTGCACGATAACGGCGTGTATGTCATCCCCGACTTTTTGTGCAATGCCGGCGGCGTAACCGTCAGTTATTTTGAACAGGTGCAAAACGCCTACGATTACTACTGGCCCGTCGAATTGGTGCATGAACGGCTCGACCACAAAATGACCGCCGCCTTCCACGCGGTGCATGAAATGTCGCAAAAGAAGAACGTGCACAACCGGTTGGGCGCATATCTGGTTGCCGTCAGCCGTGTTGCCGTAGCGATGAAATTGCGCGGTTGGGTGTAAACTTTCGGTAGAAATATTCGGCAGCCGTCCGTAACCTTCTTGAATTGCAAATCGGGGCAATCAACCGGATTGCCCCGCTAGCAAAAAACGCGAGTGTTATCTCGCGTTTTTTTGCTTGACGATAACCCTTTCTGTGCGTATCATACAAACATATCACATAAAAGGCAGGGCAGCATGGCAGAAATTTCCGCGCGCACATCGAAAATCCTGAAAATCTATCTGGAACTATCGCAATTTCCCATTTTGGCAGACAAAATCCGCGAACGGATGCGCGAAGAACTCTACCGCCGCCGCATCATCAGCCCGGTAGAGTTTGAGCAAGAAGTGGAAGACAAAGCCATCCAATCGCAATTTAGAGAAGGGTTAACCGACCCGTACAGCCAAGAAACCAACGAAACGTGGGAACGGCGCGTGCAAAAAATCCGCGACCATTTGACCGACTTCTATTTTGCGTACAATTTGCCGCACGACCTGTTTTTGGAACTGGTGCGCAACACCCTGAAACAACATTCCGTGCATCCCGATGCTGTTCTCACCTTTAACCCGGAATTGGCGCCGTGGGCAATTCTGCTGGCAAAAGCCGCCGATTATGAAGCCATGCCGCCCGAAGAGCGCAAAAAATTTGAACATCATCTGCGTGAAATTCAGGTGGTCATCACCAAAGGGCTTATCAGCGACCAACTGCGTTTTGTCGGCATCTCGCGTGAATATTTCACCATGGATGACCTGCGGCATATCATCGCCCACCGGGTGGGGCGCGGCAAAATCGGCGGCAAAGCGGCGGGTATGCATCTGGCGTACAAAATTCTGGTCACCCCCCACCCCGAAGATAAAGTGGATGTGAGCCGGCACGTTACCATGCCCGATTCATATTACATTGGCGCTGATGTCTTTTATGATTTCCTGTCTACCAACGGGCTGACCGGATATATGAACCATAAATACAAACCCATCACCCAAATTGAAGAAGAATTTGAAAGCGTAAAAACCGCCTACATGGCGGGACAATTTTCGCCCAAAGTGGTGGAAGAGTTGAGTAACCTGCTCAAACCGTTGCGCGGCAAACCGCTTATTGTGCGTTCATCGAGTTTGCTGGAAGACCGGTTTGAAACCGCATTCGCCGGAAAATACGACAGTTTCTTCTGCCCGAATCAGGGTACGGACGACCAAAATTTACGAGATTTGTTGCATGCCATCAAAAAAGTGTATGTCAGCACCTTAAACCCCGATGCGCTGCAATACCGCAAAAATCAGGGGCTGCTCGATTATGACGAGCGAATGGCAATCCTCATTCAAACCGTGGTGGGCACTCGATACAAACAATATTACTTTCCCACATTGGCGGGGGTTGGGTTTAGCCACAACCCCTTCCGCTGGAACCAGAAAATCAAACGCAAAACCGGTTTTTTACGGCTGGTGTGGGGGCTGGGCACCCGCGCCGTAGACCGGGTGGTAGACGATTACCCGCGTATGGTGGCGCTTAGCCATCCGACCCTGCGCCCGGAAACCAGCCGCACCGAAATTATGCGCTATTCGCAGCATTTTGTGGATGTGCTCGATTTGGAAGACAACGTTTTCAAAACCTTGCGGGTAGTGGATGTCATCGGCGATGATTATCCCGGCATCCAATATCTGGTCTCTATTGATAAAGGCGATTATCTGCACCCGGTAGTGGCGCTCGGCAGCGGGCTTGAACCGGAAAAGATGGTGCTCACTTTCGATAATCTGTTGCGCAACACCAGTTTCGTCGCCATTATGCGCACCATTTTGAAAAAACTGGGGCGGGCATACAAATCGCCGGTGGACGTGGAATTTGCCGTGGAAATTGTCCCCGATTACCCTTACCCCGACTTTAAGGTGTACATTTTGCAGTGCCGCCCGTTAAACGAATATATTTTTATGGAAAAGGTGGATTATCCCACAGACGTGCCGGAATCCGACATTATTTTTGTCACCCACAAATGGACGCCATCCGGGCATGTAGCAAACATTACCCACATTGTGTATGTAAACCCCGAAACCTACGATACACTTTCGGATTTGCCGACCAAATTGGAAATCGGGCGGGCGGTGAGCCGTTTGAACAGCGCGCTGGAAGGCAAAACCTTTATTTTGCTGGGACCCGGTCGCTGGGGCAGTTCCAATGTTGACTTGGGGGTAAAAGTAACTTACGCCGACATTTACAATACGGCAATTTTGGGCGAAATTGCCATTCAACGGAATAACGAAACGCCGGAAGTATCGTATGGCACGCATTTCTTCCAAGATTTGGTTGAAGCGCACATCTATCCTTTGCCCATTTATCCGCAAGGAGAAGATGCGGTTTTCAACCATCAATTTTTTGAAAACGCGCCCAATAGTTTGGCGGCGCTATCTGCCCGTGATGTGGCGCTGGAAAAATACATCAAAGTTATCAACGTGCCGGAAGCCACCGGCGGCAAAGTGCTCGATGTGGTTATGGATGGCGAAAACGACCGCGCCATCGGCTATTTGCGCTACCCCACCGAACCGGAAACCGCGGATGATGAATATGAAGACGAAGCCGGTTACGTGTGGGCATAGCAAAGTTGCAACCGGAAATTGTTTCGCTGCGCGGGTAGTGACATACCCCTTGAAAATCCGAAGACCCGAATTTTGCGTTTGAAAAATGTTTGCCATTTGACAAAAAACGGCAATTGAATATACTATTTGACGCTTGCCCAAACGGGGCTGTAGCTCAGCTGGGAGAGCGCGACAATCGCACTGTCGAGGTCAGGGGTTCGAATCCCCTCAGCTCCACCATATCAACAAGCAATGCGTGAAAGTAGTAAATCATCTCCGCAGAGAGTTTGCTCGCCGGCTGAAAGGCAAACCTGCGTGCCCTCGGAGAGCGCGATAGATTGAACTCGTTCACAAGGCTGTAACAATGAACCGCTTGGCTAGTTGTTACCGGTGCGCACCCGTTATCGGCGATGAGGTGGGCAACATATTTATGGGGCTGTAGCTCAGTTGGGAGAGCGCTTGAATGGCATTCAAGAGGTCAGGGGTT
>CAYPNZ010000076.1:0-9421 GCA_964411845.1 uncultured Anaerolineaceae bacterium | reverse complement strand
GGGCGGCGCCGCTACCGACAAAATCAACGAGGCGGTTGATTCCGCCGCGACACAAGTTGTTGAAAAGGTTGCCACCACTGTTGCCACCGCTATGCCCGAAGCCGGCACCGCCGTCGCCGAGGTGCAGCAAGCCGCCACCCAAGTCGCTGAGAAACCCGCTGCCACAGATACCCCGGCAGCAACCGCTGAAAACAACGCCTCCGCCGGTGAAACGGAAGAAGCCCCCATTGAAGTATCCAGCATTAACGATGCGCTGGCAAAACTCGATTCGTACCGCAGCGAATTGAAAGTCTCTTTTGACGGGAAGAAAGGAGACGGCACCCCCACCAACGGCGCCATCACCATGCTTCAAGAAGCCATCAAAGAGCCGCCGGCATCGCACATCCGTATGGAATTTAGCGGTGATGCTGCAGAAGAAATGGGCACCGGCAATACTTTTGAAATGTACGTTGTGGACGGGATGACCTATATGCAAGACCCCGACAGCGGCAATTGGATGAGTTTCCCCGCCGGTGACGGTATGGATTTCGGAACGATGATGGTCTCTGCCGATGATTTTGTGGATTTGCCCCCCAACGCCCATCGAGATTTACTGCCGAAAAAAATAAACGGCATTTCAACCTGGCATTACACCTTTACTCAAAAAGACCTGCCGCCGGATGCTCAAATAGACATCAACTCGGCAAAAGGCGAAGTGTGGATTGCCAAAGACGGTGACTATCCGGTGAAACTGGTTATGGAAATCACCGGCAAATCCATCAGCGGCTCTGAAGATGAAAACTTCTTCAGCGAAGGCACGATGAAAATAGAATACGAGTTGAGTTCGATAAACGAAAAATTCACCATCACCCTGCCGGATGAAGCCAAAAATGCCACCAGTATGTTCGGCGACGACAGCAACGACTCCGGCGACAGTGGCGACAGCAATGCCGTTCCCAACATTGACTGGCCCCTGCCCGACGATGCCCAAATAGAATTTTCAATGGCGGGTATGACCAGTTTCACCACCGCCAGCAGCGCGCAAGATATGGTTAATTTTTACAAAGACAAATTAGCTGCTATGGGCTGGAACAACGATGAAAGCGGCAATTTTGTTGATGAAACCGGAGGTATGCTAGATTTTACCAAAAACGGAACATCCATCTCGGTCATCATTGATACCAACGATGACGGAACCGTCACCGTCACCCTGATGACCAACTGACGGGCAATTGAACAGCAGCACGCATCCTGCCGGGGACTGAACGTCCCCGGCTTTTTTATTTCCGGCATTTTGACTCGCCCGCATAAAATCAATACAATTTTAATACACTCTACAAAGGGGTAGTGATGCACGCCACGCATGTAATTTACACAATTGTTCCCAATCTATCTTTTCTGCCCGACGGCGCAAGCTGGAGATTTCCGGTTCGCGCTTTGGGCGGTTGGACATAACCCCGGTCTCCCCCTTTTATCAAAAATCACTTCCCATATTTAAAAACAGCGCGAAATTATTGGTTTTCGCCAAAATCAAGTCAACAAAAACACAGAAAATTCGCATAAATACAGGAGAAGACCCATGGTTACTTCCGCAGTAAAAAATCCGCATATCAAAACCGAATTGCCCGGACCGAAAGCAAAAGCACTTTTGGCGCGCGACAGCCAACTCATCACCAAAACGTATGGTCGCCCCTACCCGTTTGTAATGGCAAAAGGACGCGGCGCAGAAGTTTGGGATGTTGACGGCAACCGTTTTCTCGATTTTGTCGCCGGTATCGCCGTGGCAAATACCGGGCACAACCATCCCAAAGTGGTGCAAGCCATTAAAGATGCCGCCGACCAATTCATTCACATTTCATCAGACTACTATCACGAAAAGATGGTGGCATTGGCAGAAAAACTGAACAAACTTGCCCCGTTTGAAGAAGATGCAATGGTGCTGTTTACCAACTCCGGCACCGAATCGGTGGAAGGCGCGCTGAAAATGGCGCGATACGTTTCCGGTCGCCCGCGTTTCATCGGCTTTTACGGCGGCTTTCACGGGCGCACGATGGGCTCGCTCTCTTTTACCGGCAGCAAGCCCATCCAACAGCAGGGCAACTTCCCCACCATGCCCGGTGTGGTTCACGTACCCTATCCCAACCCGTACCGCCCGCTGTTCGCCGGAGAAGACCAGGGGCAGGCAGTGATAGACTATCTGGAAAACGTAGTTTTCGCCACGGCAGTCCCCGCGCACGAAGTGGCGGCATTTCTGGTGGAACCCATTCAGGGCGAAGGCGGCTATATTGTGCCGCCGGCAAGTTTCTTCCCCAAACTGCGCCAACTGGCAGACAAATACGGCATTATGCTGATTGTGGACGAGGTGCAAAGCGGCATGGGGCGCACCGGCAAAATGTTTGCCATTGAGCATTTCGGCATCGAACCGGACATCGTCACCAGCGCCAAAGGGTTGGGCAGCGGTATGCCCATCGGCGCAGTGATTGCCCGCAAATCCATTATGGAAAAATGGCCCATGAGCACCCACGGTAACACTTTTGGCGGCAATCCCATTGCCTGCGCTTCCGCGCTGGCAACGCTCGATTTGGTGGAAGGAGAATACCGCGAGAATGCCGCCAAAATGGGCGAATATCTGATGGACGGACTGCGCAAACTGGCAGAAAAATATCCGGTCATCGGTGAAGTGCGCGGCAAAGGGTTGATGATTGGCATGGAATTGGTAAAAGACCGCCAAACCAAAGAACCTGCCAAAAAATTTGCCAACGAAATGTTGCAGCGCGGGTTTCAAAATGGTATATTGCTGATGTACTGCGGGGTGAGCACCCTGCGGTTGATGCCGCCGCTGATGATTGACCAAACCATCGCCGACGAAGCGCTGGCATTGCTCGACCAAACCTTCGCCGAAGTTTCCGCATCGATGGGATGATTTTTTGAAACGTGAAACGTGATGCGAGACGGGTGATGCGTGATGCGTGAAAATCACGTGTCACCTCATCACGTTTTATAGACCACAATAACCTTTTGGAGACAAAAACTATGCGTGCCGTTGACATTATCGCCAAAACCAGAGACAAAATACCGCTGACCGACGCCGAGTTGAAATTTTTTGTGGACGGCTATACCCGGGGCGACATTCCCGACTATCAAGCCGCCGCATGGTGTATGGCTGTGGTACTCAACGGATTAACCGATGCCGAAGCCACTGCCCTAACCCTGCATATGGCACACTCCGGCGACACCCTCGACCTGCACCAAATTGCCCCTTTTGTGGTAGACAAACACTCTACCGGCGGCGTGGGCGACAAAACCACATTGGTCGTTGCCCCGCTGGTTGCCGCCACCGGCTTGCCCGTCGGCAAAATGAGCGGGCGCGGATTGGGTTTTTCCGGCGGCACCATTGACAAACTGGAATCGTTCGACGGGTTCCGCGTCAGCCTGACCACCCCGGAATTTTTGCAAATGCTGAAAGACCACAAAATTGTGGTTTCCGGGCAATCGGCAGACCTTGCCCCCGCCGACGGCAAATTTTACGCCCTGCGCGATGTGACCGCCACGGTAGAAAGTTTACCGCTGATTGCCGCCAGCATTATGAGCAAAAAAATCGCCTCCGGCGCAGATGCCATTGTGCTGGATGTAAAAGTGGGTAAAGGCGCATTTATGCACACGGTTGAAGATGCCGAAGCGCTGGCGGAAACGATGGTTGCCATCGGCGAAGGGGTCGGGCGGCGCGTTGCCGCCATCATCTCCGACATGAATCAGCCGTTGGGGTATGCCGTGGGAAACGCGCTGGAAGTGAAAGAAGCCATAGACACGCTGCACGGCGGCGGTCCCGCCGATTTTCGTGACCATTGTTTGACGGTTGCCGGAAAAATGGTGGAATTGGGCGGCAAAGCCGAAACCTTGGCTGCCGCCAAAACAATGCTGGCAAAACTGCTGGATGACGGCACGGCATGGGCAAAATTTAAAGAGTGGATTATCGCCCAAGGGGGCAGCGAAGCACAATTGGATGACCCGTCGCTGCTGCCTGCCGCCTCCATCGTTGAAACGGTGACGGCGCCGCGCGGCGGGTATATCGCCGGTATTGATGCCGCCGAAGTCGGCAAAACCGGCGTGGCAATGGGCGGCGGACGCGAGAAAAAAGGCGACCCCATTGATTATGGGGTCGGCATTGTGCTGCACGCCAAAGTCGGCGATTTTGTGGAAGCGGGCGCGCCCCTCTTTACCCTGCACGCCCACAGCGCCGAAAGCTTTGAAATGGCAAAAACACGGCTGTTGGCGGCAGTCGGCTGGTCAACCGAGCCGGTTTCTGCGCCGCCGCACACGCTGAAAATCATCGGGTAGTTTTCGCGGCAATACATTGCCGGACGGAAGTTTGTCATTGCTTCGCTGCGCTCGCAACGGCAAGTTTAACGGGCGCGGTAAACAATTACAAAACGCTCATCATTGGGGCGGGGTAACGCCTTTCGGAAAAACGGTGCGGTCATCAAACTGCACCGTTTTTAATTGCCCGGCAGAAAGCCATGCCTTTTTCAATCGCGCCCCTTTAAGGTTAGTTTCATCCAAAATGGCGTGTTCCAAATCCGCACTTTTTAAATCGGCATTTTCCAAATTCGCGCCGGTCAGGTCTGCACCGCTCAAATTTGCCCCTTTCAGGTTTGCGCCGCGCAAATCGGCTTTTCGCAACTTGGCGTGACTCAAATTCGCATCGGTGAGTTTTGCGTTTTTCAGTTCAATTTTATCGAGCAAAACTCCCTCAAAATCCACACCGGACAAATTGGCGCCGTCAAAATTGGCGCCCTTTAAATTTGATTCGCGCAAATCGGCTTTTTTCAAGTTGGCGTTCGATAAATCGGCTTTTCGTAAATCGGCTTTTCGTAAATTGGCGCGTTTTAAATTGGCGCCGCGCAAATTGGCGCCGCGCAAATCGGCATGGGTTAGCATGGCTTTGGTCAAATCAATATCATGTAAATCCGCACCCTGTAAATCTGCGCCGCTTAATTTTGCATGAGGTTTAAGTTTTTGCCTATTCACTTTTTTCGCCATTGGGTTTGCCGCTCCTGTTATGCGTCTAAAATTATGGTTACGGGTCCATCATTTTTTATGGAAACCAACATATCCGCGCCGAAAATACCGGTGGCAACCGTGCCGATACCCGCCGCACGCAACGCCTCGGCAAAAGTATTCACCAGCGGTTCGGCGATGGCAGGCGGGGCGGCATCGGTATAGCCGGGGCGACGCCCGCGCCGCGTATCGGCATACAGCGTAAATTGCGAAATAACCAGCATTTCCGCGCCCACATCCAATGCCGAGCGATTCATTTTGCCTGCATCATCGTTGAATACCCGCAGGTTGACCACTTTTTGCGCCATTTTTCGCACAATTTCCGGCGTATCGGTATGGGTAATGCCCACTAAAATTACAAAACCGCGGGTAATTTCGCCGACAATTTTGCCGTCAACCGTTACGCTGCTTTCTTTGGCTCGCTGCAACACTACGCGCATGATGTCTCCGTTAATCGTTGTCGGCTGCGGGTGGCACGGTTTCAAAATATGATTCAACGTCGGCAATGCCGGGGTGGTCGCCAAGCAGTTCGGTAAACAGTTGCCAATGGGCATACGGAATGCGCGCCTCTTTAACGATGCCGTCTTCTTGCAAACCTTTCACATATCGCTGCAAGGTATCGTGGGCGGCTTCGGTATCGTCTTCTTTCAGTTGCGCTACCGCCAGCAGCAGAATACCGCGCATGGTGATTCGCCGCAGTGAAATGCTTTCGTAAATAATTTCCAGCGCTTGCCGGTTGTTGCCACAGCGCAATTGCGCTTCCGCCACCATATCCCAACCGTGCCCGCTATCGTAGGGGTCTATCGCCGCCACCTTTTCCCATAATTTTCGGGCGTTTTTGCTGCCGCGGCGCTGTGCCAGTTGGGCACGATAGAATCCGGCAATGAGCGGATCTTTCTCTTTTGCCAGCCAGTATTCAATTTTGTCGTAATCTTCCGCCTCGAAGAACATTTCATACAACGGCAGGGTATCTCTATCATCCTGCGTGGCAACTTGTTGCCGCTGTTTCCAAACATTTTCGGCGGCATCGTAATTTCCGGTTTTTTTGTAAACGATAAACAATAAAGAGTATGCCGCGTACAAATCTTCATCTTCATCGGTTTTTAAAGTGACGGCATATTTCAAAACCGTTTCGGCTTCGGCATACAATTCCTGTTCAATCAACGCGCTCCCCAGCGAAAGCCTTATCGGCAAATCATCGGGATGTGCCGCTGCCAACGCGCGCAGAGCATCCAACCCGGCATCCGTTTCGCCTTTTTGAAGTTGTATCGTCGCCAGCGCGTGCTGCCACTCTTTGTGTTCTGTGGCGGGGGTGGATGCTATCAGTTGTTCGTACAGGTCTGCCGCCTCATCGAACTTGGCTTGCTGGCGGTACACCGATGCCAGCACAGTATTGACAACTATCCGCAACTCTTCCAATTCCGGGCGGCGCGCGAGTATCTTTTCGCTTAATTTATTCAAACGTTTGTGCAATCGCTCTAAAAGGCGCTGCGCTTTTTCGCGTTCTCCCGATTTCAACAAAAATTCTACTTGCTCAAATAATGATTCATAACTGTCGGAAAGCAAGGGGGTATCCATATAAGTTTCCTTTCTAAAAATGCTGTGGCAATTATACTTTATCCGTTGTTAAACTCACAATTGTCGCACCGCATTTTCCGGCGCGATGATTCTTGCCCGTTTACCCATTTCTGGGATATACTTTGACGATATTTTTGTGAGGATTTTATGACGGTAAAATTGTTGGCACTCGATTTGGACGGCACACTGGTTGCCGATTTGAATAGCATTTCTCCGCGGGTGAAAAACGCGGTCGGCGCGGCAATGGCGCGGGGCGTGCGGGTGGTGCTGGCAACCGGGCGCGAATTTGGCGTGACCCGCCGCTACGCCCGTCAATTCGACATTTCCACCCCGCTGATTTGCTATCAGGGCGCGCTGATTCAATCGCCGCAGGCAAAAAAACCGCTGGCGGCGCACACCATCCCCGCCGAGTTGAGCCGCCGGGTGATAAAATTTGCCCGCGCCCAAAAATTGCATTTGCTGCTGTACACCGCCAACGCATCGTATACCGAGTTACCGTCGCCATTGATGCGCGAAACTTTCCGGCGCGCCCAAACGGAAATTTTGGTGGTCAACAGCCTGCTCAACACCCTGCACAGCGACGGTCTGCCGTTAAAATTTCTTTTCATTCAGCCGCAATCGGAACGCGCCGCCGTGGAAAATATGCTCAATGCCGAATTTGGCGCAGCCCTGCACATCACATCCTCACTGAATATTATTGTGGAAGGTATTATGCCGCATGTTTCAAAAGGAAATGCGCTGAAATATCTGGCGGCACATTTTGGCGTGCCGTTATCGCAAACGATGGCTATCGGCGACCATGACAACGATATTTCGCTGCTGCGCACCGCCGGGCTGGGGGTGGCAATGGGCAATGCCAGCCACGGCGCAAAAGCCGTCGCCGATGTGATTGCCCCGGCGCTGGCGGAAGACGGCGCGGCATGGGCAATTGAACGGTATGTGCTGAACGGTCATCATGGTTGATATTCTCCCCGCACGCGACAGAAAATCGC
Source organism: uncultured Anaerolineaceae bacterium (assembly GCA_964411845.1). Taxonomy (GTDB): domain Bacteria; phylum Chloroflexota; class Anaerolineae; order 4572-78; family 4572-78; genus JANTHQ01. Next base: position 1,814 of record CAYPNZ010000076.1, on the reverse strand, counting down.
TGAAAATTGCCGCCGATACCCTGCGGCGCGGCGACATTATCGCCCTGCCCACCGATACCATTTACGGCGTGGCGGCATTGGCATTCGACCCCGTTGCCGTGGCGAAAATTTACGCCGCCAAAAACCGCCCGGCACACAAAGCCATCCCCGTTTTTGTGGCATCGCCGGCAGATATGCCGCGTGTGTGCCGCAAAATTCCGGCAGCGGCAAAACCGGCGCTGCAAGCCCTGCTCCCCGGCGCACTGACCGTTATTCTGCCCGCCCACCCCAATCTACCCGGCATCGTTACCAATTTTGGCGATACCGTCGCCGTGCGCATCCCCGACCATCCGGTGGCGCTGGAACTGCTGGCGCTGGTGGACGAACCGCTTGCCGTAACCAGCGCCAATCTGTCCGACCGCGCCACGCCACCGACCGCCGTCGGGGTGGCGCAACAACTGGATGACCGCATCGCGCTGGTGCTGGATGACGGACCCAGCCCGCGCCGCGAACCGTCTACCATTTTGGATTTAACCCAATCACCACCGAAAATTTTGCGGCAGGGTGCAATTTCCGCCGCAGAATTGGCGCAATTTTTCCCGTTATGATTATCGGCATTGATGCCAGCCGCGCCGCGCTGGCGAATCGCACCGGCACAGAAACATACGCCTTTGAAGTTATCCGCGCGCTGGCAGCCCGCGCCGATGCCGGTCATCGCTTGCGGCTGTATACCCCCCGCCCGCCCGCCGAAGCGTGGGTTTCATCGCCGTTTGTGGAAACGCGCATCATCCCCCTGCCCCGCCTGTGGACACACCTGCGGTTGGCGGCAGAACTCATCCAAAATCCGCCCGATGTGCTTTTTGTACCGGCGCACGTGCTGCCGCTCGTTTCGCCTGTGCCCGCAGTGGTAACCGTCCACGATTTGGGGTATCTGCATTTCCCCGAAACCCACACCCGTTTTCAGCGGTGGTATCTCAATTTTACCACCCGGCGGCATGCTCGCATCGCCCGCCGCATCATTGCCGATTCAACCGCCACCCAAAACGACCTCATCCGATTTTACCACGCCCCCGCCGAAAAAATCCGAGTGGTGCATTTGGGTATATCCACCGCCATCCATCGGGTGGAAAACCCGGCGGCAACCGTGGAAAAGTATGGCATCCGCGGCGAATATCTGCTTTATTTGGGTACACTGCAACCGCGAAAAAACCTGTTGCGCCTGCTGACCGCCTTCCAAAAAATCAGCGCCGAATTTCCCGGCGTGACGCTGGTGCTGGCAGGCGGCAAAGGCTGGCTTTTCGACCAAATTCGGCGGCAGATTGACCGGCTGCAACTGAACGAACGGGTGCTGCTGCCCGGTTTCATCCCCGAAGCGGACAAATCCGCCCTGTTGAGCGGCGCCACCGCCTACCTTTTCCCGTCGCTGTATGAAGGGTTTGGCTTGCCCGTGCTGGAAGCGATGGTCTGCGGCACACCGGTGCTCATCGGCAACGGCTCATCGCTGCCGGAAATTGCCGGCGATGCCGCGCTGGCGGTCAACCCGCTGGATGCGGACGCCATTGCCGGCGGCATTCGTCGCCTGCTGACCGACCCCGCTTTGCGGCAATCGCTGGTTGCCAAAGGGTTTCGGCGAGCACGGCAATTTTCATGGGAAAAAACCGGCGCGGAAATTTGGCAAATCTTGCTGGAGGCGGCATCGTGAGCAATGTTGTCCTGCCGTCAAACGCCAAAATTCTGGTGGTGAAACTGGCGGATTTGGGGGATGTGCTGACTGCCACCCCCGCCCTGCGCGCGCTGCGCAGGCACGCGGTGAGGTTGGAGGACTGGACCGGGCT
>CAYPNZ010000075.1:0-9431 GCA_964411845.1 uncultured Anaerolineaceae bacterium | reverse complement strand
GGATATTTCCCTGCGGGAAATTCCGGAATGACAGATTTATGCAAGAGGTCTATTAAATTCATCGGGGAATTTGTATGTACCCTCGCATCTTTGGCTCTCAAACCTTATCTTCTCTGTGTCTCCGGTACTCTGTGGTTTAATTTGAACCCTCTTCAAACCCCGCTGTTTTGCGCACCACATACAACGGACGTTGTTTCACCTCATCGTAAATGCGCCCCAAATACTCGCCGATGATGCCCAGCGTGATAAGTTGAATGCCCCCCAAAAAAAGCACGGTGACCAGTGTGGTTGCCTGCCCGAAAAACGCCTGCGACGCCAAAAACAATCGGGCGTAAATAACCGCCAGTGCTCCCAATGCGCTTAAACCGGCAATGATAAAACCCATATACGTTGCCAGTTGCAGCGGCAGATAACTGAACCCGGTGATGGCATCCAGTGCGAATTTAAACATTTTGCGGAACGGGTAATGGGTTTCTCCGGCAAAACGTTCCTCGCGGACGTATTCCACCCCCGTTTGCCGAAAGCCAATCCAACTGGTCATACCGCGAATGAAACGGTGGCGTTCGCGCATACTTTTTAGCGTATCAACTGCCCGGCGGTCAATCAGCCGAAAGTCGCCGGTGTCCAGCGGAATATCAATATCGGTGATGCGGTAGATGATACGGTAAAAAAGTTTCGCCGTAAATTCTTTGAACCACGTTTCGCCTTTGCGCTCGGCGCGCACGGCATACACCACCTCATACCCTTCTTTCCATTTGTCAATCATTTGCAAAATGACCGATGGCGGGTCTTGCAGGTCGGCATCAATAATGACCACCGCATCGCCGCGGGCATAATCCAGTCCGGCGGTAACCGCCAACTGATGCCCGAAATTTTTGGCAAACTCGATGATTTTTACGCGCGGGTCGGCATGGTGCAGTTCGCGCATAATTTCCGCCGAACGGTCGCGGCTGCCATCGTTAACCAGCACCAGTTCCCACGGTTCGCCGGTGGTGTCCATTGTTTCTTTAATCCGGCGATACAGTTCGTGCAGATTACCTTCTTCATTAAAAACCGGGGCGATAATTGAAAAACGCGGATGTTCACTCAATGGTTTTTTCCTTTCCGATGATTTCAGCCGGAGTCTTTTTGCCGGCACTGCCGCCGACGATATGTACGCCTTCGATTATATCTTTTCGACACAAAATTGGCAATGCACCGGCGCGATTTTCCAATTGTCAACCCGGTGCGGTTATGGTAAAATGTGCGCCATACCGATACGCTTCCCGGAGGAAAGAGTGACCAACCATTGCGGAATAATTGCTGCGGGCGACGCGCACACGGCGCAAGCGGGCGCAACTATATTGCGACAGGGGGGAAATGCCGTAGATGCCGCCGTCGCGGCGGCGTTTGCCTCGTTTGTTGCCGAAGCCGTGTTGGTAAACATCAACGGCGGCGGTGTGGCAACCGTCCATACCGCCGCCGGCGAAACGGTCGCGTTCGATTTTTTCGCCGATATGCCGCGCGGCACGCTTACCCCCCAATCCGATTTCAAGGAAATTATCATTGATTTTGGCGATGCCCGCCAATCGTTTTTCATCGGGCGAGCCGCCGCTGCCGTGCCGGGCGTGGTTGCCGGACTGTGTCGTCTGGCGGCGGCGTATGGCACGCTGCCGCTGAAAACACTGTTGCAACCGGCAATTTCGCTGGCGGAAGCCGGTGTTGCACTTTCTGCGGCGCAGGGATACGTGGCGCATTTGTTGCGCGACATTTTCACCGATACCCTGCCGGTAGCGAAAATGTTTGCCTCGCGCGGCAAAATTATCGCCGCGGGCGATACCCTGCGCAATCCCGCGCTGGCGCAAACGCTGCGGCTGCTGGCGGAAAAAGGCGCCGACGTTTTCTATCGCGGCACGCTGGCAGAAAAAATTATCGCAGACCAGCGCGCGCACGGCGGGTTGATAACCGCGGCGGATATGGCAGAGTATCGGGTGCAAAAATCCGCCCCCATCGCAGTGCCGTATCGCAAATATACCGTTCTTTTGCCCCCGCCCGCATCGGTGGGGGGCGTACTGATTGCTTTCACCCTGAAATTGCTGGCGCAATTTGATGTGCCGTCGCTGGTGTTAACCGGTGCGGCGCGCTACCGCTTGCTGGCGGAAGCCTTGCGGCTGACGAATATCGCTCGCCGTGATTTGCGGGCGGATGCTGCCGGTGTTGCCGATTTTCTGCATCCGGCACACGTGCGGCAATATGTTTTGCGGTTGCGGCGAATTTTAGCCGGCGAGCGGGTTTCGTCCGCCGAACCGGTTTTTCCGCCGACATCGCGCGATACCACCCACATCAGCGTGATGGATGCAGCCGGTAATGTCGCTGCTATCACCACTTCGGCGGGCGAAAGCGGCGGCTATTTTGTGGATGATACGGGGATGCTGATGAACAATATTTTGGGCGAAATTGACCTGCACCCCGACGGTTTCCACACCGCGCCGCCCGGCAGTCGTTTGCAAACGATGATGAGTCCGACAATTGTACTGCGCAACAATACCCCGGTGCTGGCGCTGGGCAGCGGAGGCAGCACCCGTATCCGTTCGGCAATTGTGCAGGTGCTGTCAAACGTGCTCGATTTCGGATTGCCGCTGGCGGATGCAGTCAACTTTCCACGGCTGCATTTTGAAGAAAACGTGCTGCACTTGGAAGGCGGCACCGCACCCGAAATTGTTGCCGCCCTGAAAGCGCAGGGGTACACGGTGAACGTGTGGCGGGGGAAAAATATGTATTTTGGCGGCGTGCATTCGGTGGGCGTGTTGAATGGCGAACCGCTTGCCGTGGGCGACGCTCGACGCGGCGGCGCAGCGCTGCTGGTGAGTGAGTAAAACAAATTGGCGGTATTTACGTGAAATTGGAAACATTGCAGCAAACTTTAACCGCATATCAACCGGATGAAATTTTAACCCGCACCGACTATTTTGCAGTGGTTCGCGCCACCCGCACCGCCGACAGTCAGCCGGTGCTGTTGCTGGTGCTTGACCCCGATTTACCCCGCGATGCCTATTTTGTGCGCCGATTTAAAGATATGGCGGCGCGCAATATGCGGCTCGACCATCCGCATATTTTGCCCACACTGGCGGTAGAAGATGCCGACGGCTGGCTGCTGTGCGTGCTCGAATTTCCGGGCGGGCAACTGCTGGAAACTTACCTGCAATCGCACGTGCCCCTTTCCGCCGCCGAAACCGTTTCGCTGGTGCGGCAACTTGCTACCGCGCTCGATTATGCGCACGGGCAAGCGGTTCGGCACGGCGGATTGTCGGCGCAAACGATTTTTTGGGATGGCGAACACGCTTCGGTGGCGTTTTTCGGTTTGGCACAACTACTGGAAGAAGTTGCACCGGTGGCAAAAGGAGAGCATATTGCCGAAAACGGTTATCTGTCCCCGGAACGGCTTGCGGGGGAAAGTCCCAGCCGCACCGGCGATTTGTACGCGCTGGGTGTACTGACATACCGAATGCTCACCGGGAAAATGCCGTTTCCCGCCGCAGACCCCGATGCACGGCGCGAACCGCCCGCCCCGCCGCATACCCTAAACCCGCGGGTGCGTCCCGCCGTGAGCGAGGTTGTATTGCGGATGTTGTCGCGGGGGGTAGAATTGCGGCAAACCACCGGCGCAGAATTTGTGCGTGCCCTGCAAGTGGCAACAGAAGGTTCCGCGCCGATGCGCCCCATCACCGCCGCAACGGTTCCCATCAAACTGCCGCCGGCGGTATCACCGTCGGTGCGAATTTCCGGCAAGCATATCGCCCTGATTGCCGTTGCCGGTGTAGTGGTGGTGTTGGCGCTGGCGGGCGGGTTTCGGTTGATAACCAATTGGGCAGCCCGGCAGCCATCCGCCGGGGCGAAACTTCCCGTGCCAACGGCAACCATCGCCCCGGCAGCAGTCACGGCGGCACTGCCACCCACTGCCCCGCCGACAGCCGCGCCGTCGCCCACCCCGAACATCAGCCCCACCGAAACGCCCGTGCCCGCGCCAACACCTGCCGTCACGCCGGCGGCAACCGCGGTGGCAGCCGTGGCGGCTGACAGCCCGTTTTCACGGTTGGTCACGGCAACCGGCATCTCAGACGATTTCAAACCGGTCAACCCCGGCACGGTCTTCAATACCGATACCAAAACCGTGTATCTTTTTTTCCATTATGCGGGTATGCAGCCGGGCACACCGTGGCAGGTTGAATGGCGTTTCAACGGTTCAACGGTAGAAACCGGCAGCGATGCTTGGAATGCCGATTACGGCTCGGTGGGGACGGCGTGGGTATTTTACACCCCGATTGACGGTTTTGAAGCGGGGCAGTACACCGTGTTGCTGGGGGTAAAACACACAACCGTTGCCACCGCTACCTTTGAAATGCGCTAGATTTTGGCATTGACAGGTTAGGGCAGTGGCTTTATACTAATGGTGACGGAGACAGGGTTGCATTGAGGAAAATAATGGAAAGAATTTTAGTCGCGGACGACGAACTTTATATTTTGGATGTTTGCCGTCGTATTTTGGGCAGAAAATACGAGGTGACAGTGGTTCACAGTGGCTTGGAAGCCATTCAAATGGCACAAGAACAGCAATTTGACCTGCTGCTCACCGACATCAAAATGCCGGGAATTGACGGACTGGAAGCCGCGCGTGAAGTCAAGAAGATCCAACCCGATATGATGTGCGTCACGATGACCGGTTTCAGCACAATGGAAACCGCCATCAAAGCATTGCGGCTGGGGGTTGATGAATTTGTTATCAAACCGTTTGCCCCCGAAGAGTTGACTTTGGCAATTGACCGCGCATTTGAAAAAGAACGCTTGCGCCGGGAAAATGTCCGGCTGAAATCGTTACTGCCGTTGTTTGAATTTAACAAAATGCTGATGAGCACTACCGACATCGACAAGTTACTGGCGCAGGTAACCGGTTTGGCAATTTCCGAAGTGGATGCGGATAGCGTGGCGCTGTATCTGGCGGATGAAGCCGGTACTTTTCGGTTGCACAATCAGCAAAACTTAACGACTGAACAACTGGCGATTTTAGAGAGACAGGGCGTAAAAATAGCCGCCGATGTGAAAGATATACCCCTATACGCCGATGTGACATCTACCACCAATCCGGAAATTCGGCGTGTTTTGGCGGCGATGGGGGTGAATAGCGCTATTTCCGCGCCCATCACCGGGCAGAACAAACTGCACGGAATGCTGATACTTTTTAAAGCCGCGGGAACTTTTTCGCAGAGTCAGCAAAACTTTTTGGGCGTGATGGCAGGACAAGTGGCAATTGCCTATGAAAATGCAAAACTTTTTCAAGATTTGCAACTTGCCTATGACAAACTGAAATCGCTTGACCATTTGAAGAGCGAATTCATCAATGTCGCCGCGCACGAATTGCGCACGCCGCTGGCAATTTTGATGGGCTATGCCAGCGTGGCTGCCGAAGATACCACCGCGGAACAGCGCGAATATATGGATGCCATCGTGCGGAATGCCACTCGTTTACAGGGGTTGATAGATGACCTGCTGAATATGCGCCACATTGAAAGCGGAGAAGTGCAATTGGAATATGCCCAGGTCAATTTGCCGGAAATCATCCGCACCGCCATTGACGATATGAATATGCTGGCGCGCAAAAAGAATATCAGCATTACGGTAGACGCTTCTGCTGAAATTCCTCAATTTTTAGCCGACCCCCGTCATTTGGAATTGATATTGATAAACTTGCTGAGCAATGCAATAAAATTTACGCCCGAAGGGGGTTCCATTCGGGTGTATGCTGCGGTAAATGGCGATAAAATTCGGCTTTCGGTGGAAGATACGGGGGTAGGCATTCCGGCATCGGAGTTTGATAGAATTTTTGACCGTTTCTATCAGGTGGAAGATTCGCTCAATCGGCATCACGAAGGCATTGGGTTGGGGCTTGCCATCGTGAAGGGTATCATCGAACGCTGTGGCGGAAAGATTTGGGTGGAAAAAAGCGAACCGGGCAAGGGCAGCACGTTCACTTTTACGATGCCAATGCTTTTTGAATACCCGGACCCCGCCAATTAAAATTATGCCGCTGATGCCGCCCGTGACTTTCGCAGGTGCACCAACAAATGGATACACCACCACAAAACCCACTGAGCGATTCCTGCCAGCCACAAATTCGGTGCAAAAATAAACGCAATACTCCCCACCAATCCCAGCCCAAAGCGCAGTGCCAGCGTCTTGCTTTCGGCTGATGAAAATTGTCCCGCTCGGGCAACGGCAACCCATTCGAGTGCTATCAGCAGTATTCCCCCAATTGCTGCCAGATACAAATTCCCCGACAGCCGCCACAAAATAGCCCGATAAAATCCCCAATGTGCCGCATCGAGCAGCACGGTGAACGCCGACGGTTCGCTGATGGCGGGCGGCAGTGTTTCGGCGTGATTGAGCGCCAAAAATACCAGCAATACCCCGCCGAGCATCGCCGTGACGGAAACGATTGCCCCGAAATCCGGCAGCCACAAATAAAGCGTATTACCGATACCCAACAGTGCTTGCGGCAAAAACTGCGCCGGAGATTGCGGCAAAAAAGCAGCCGCCAGCACATCCCAGCCGCGCAAACCCAAAAATCGCGGCGGAAGCAAGCCGCTCATCAACGCGAAATAGGGCAAGCCAATGGCGTATAGCGCCAACAGCATTCGTTGCACGGGCAGGTATTCAATCTTTTTTCGATACGGGGCGGGCAGAATGCGGCGGGCAACCCATACGGCTTCGATGGCAACGAAAACGGACATTCCGCCCAGTGCGGCGAGCAAAGTTTGCGGCGACATTTTATTGTCCGTTGATGGGAACTTCGATGCGGACCGTGGTGCCTTTGCCCTTCACCGATTGAATCCGGCAGATGCCGCCGACCATTTGAGCGCGTTCTTCCATATTGAGCAACCCCAAACTGCCGCGCTGGTCGTAGGTGGCTTTTACCGCCGCCACATCGAAGCCGGGTCCGTGGTCTACCACTGCGGCAATTACCCGGTCTTTTTGAGCCGTCAAATGAATTTCGATGGTGCTCTGATTGGCGTATTTCCGTGCGTTCCCCACCGCTTCTTCGATGATGGTGAAAACCACCCCTTCTTCATCGGTGTTCAACTGTCCGGCATAATTTTGAATATCAAGTTCAATATCCAGCCCGTGCAAATCTTCCAAACGGTCGGCGTATTGCTTCAGCGCGGCGGCTAACCCCTGCGTTTCCAGCACAATCGGGCGCAAGGTAAACAACATCGTGCGGATTTCTTTGGTGGCGTGCAGGGCGATTTCTTCCATTTTGTGCAATTCCGTCAACGCTTTTTCGGTTAACCCTTCTTTTTTCAGCAGCAATTGGATGAAATTCAGGCGCATTGCCAGCGCCGAAATTGCCTGCGTGGGACCATCGTGCAGATTGCGCGCCAGTTCTCGGCGAGCCTGCGCTTCTTTTTCCAGCAATTTTCGCTGTTCGCGTTCCAAGTCGGCGTAAAGTTGCGCATTTTGCAGCGGAATGATTGCCTGATTGCAGAAAGTGGTCAACAAATCGGCGTGCGATTTGGTGTACATATTTTTTTGCGGATGGGCAAACAGCACCACACCGTACATATCGAACCCCGCTCGCAGCGGCGCGCCCACCACCGAATGGCAGTTTTGAATGGCGATGAAATTTTTCAGCGCGGGGTCGTGCTGCACATCGTTGCCGACGGTGGCTTCGGCTCTGTAAACAATTTGCGCCAAAATGCCCTCTTTGGCAGATACACGTTTCCCCTCGTCGTGCCGGGGGATGTTTCGCCCGGAAACAAGCCGCAATTTTCCCAAAACGTCATCTTCTTCAAACAGCAGTACCATTCCCACTGCCGATGCCGCGTTTTCTTCCGACCCGCCGTCCGCTTCGGCAAGGGCAAGTTGCGCCAATTCGACCATTGCGTGCAGCACGTTGTGATAATTTAGGGTGGAACTGAGTGTGTTTGCCATTTCGTAAATGGCTTTGGCGCGTTCGGCTTCCACCCGCAGCGATTTTATCTCGGCGTGATTGGCGGCGGTTTCCACCTGAACCAATTTTTGTGCCAGATACCCGGTCAGCACCCCCGCGCCGAAGAGCGCGGTTAGGTCTGTGCCCACTTTCAGCAGACCGTTAATTTGCAAATTATTGCCGGCAATGACGGAGACACCGTATGCCAGCGCGATGGGCACGGCACTGATGAGCAATCCCGTTTCCGGTGACAGCGCAATAACGGCGGTGATGACCGGGAAAAGGAAGATGGGCAACGCGGGTGAGGGGTATCCGCCCAGCATCCAGAAAACGGCAATGGCGAGCAGTGTGTCGAAAAAAGCAATGACACCGGCAGCCCAGCGGGGATACCATCCCGACAGCAGCAGCATCAGCACGATGAAATTTACAATCAAGCCGCCGGCAGGAACAAACAATTGCCAATTTAGCCCGTTGGCGGCGGCCGGCTGATAAAAGATGACGATTACCAACATTATTGCCACCCACAACCAGCGAAAGTGGCTGATGAGCCAGTGAACGGATAGATTCAACGATTTCTTTGCGCGCATTGCTTGCTCTCGGTTTGAACTTTTGTGTCTGTTTAATGACTGATGTTACGCAGTTATTATATCAAATACCCGCGCGGCGGGCAATGTGTTTTGCGCGGTGAGGTTAATCTGTCGTTGCGCGGATGGCTGCGCCGGTATTGAGCAGGTCTACCTGATGCTGCAAGTCCCACAGATTGCGGTAGATGCCGTTTGCCGCCAGCAGGGCGGCGTGCGTGCCCCGCTCGGCAATTTTGCCGCGCGACAGCACTAAAATTTCGTCTGCCGCATCCAGCCCCACCAGCCGATGGGTAATCATCAGCGTGGTGCGTCCGGTCATCAGCCGGTGAACGGTTGCCATAATCTCGCGTTCCACCAGCGGGTCGAGGTTGGCGGTGGCTTCATCCAAAATGAGGATGGGTGCATTTTTCAGCAGGGCACGCGCAATTGCCAGCCGTTGGCGTTCGCCGCCGCTGAGCCGCAACCCCTGTTCGCCGATGAAGGTGTTGTATCCCTGCGGCAGCGATTGGATGAAGGCGTGGATTTGCGCCTGCTCTGCCGCCGAAATCAGGTCGGCATCGGTGGCATCGGGACGGCTCAGACGCAAATTTTCGGCGATGGTGGCATTGAACAGATGCGTGTGCTGCGACACAACGCTGACCATCCGGCGCACATCGTCGGCGCGGTAACGGCGCAAATCGTGCCCGCCGAGCAGAATTTCGCCGCGCCGGTAGTCCCAAAACCGCAGCAACAAATTTACCAGCGTGGATTTCCCCGCACCGGACGACCCGACAATCGCCAACCGCCCGCCTTCGGGTAACGAGAATGTGATACCATCCAGCGCCGGCGGCTCATCCGGTTGATATGAAAATCGCAAATCGCGCACATCCAGCCCGTATGATTGCGGC
>CAYPNZ010000074.1:0-9467 GCA_964411845.1 uncultured Anaerolineaceae bacterium | reverse complement strand
TCTTGCACAACCAACCATAATGACCGGACTAATGTATGAGTTTGACCGATATGCCACAAAACCAGTCTTAGGTTTTCCCATTGAAGTTGAACATCGCCATCAGTATGAAAAAACAAGGCGGGGATTAAAGTAAATGCCGTATAACGTTTCTCGGTGCCCAATCCATTTAGCGGCAGCGTATATTGCAGAGAAAATATCGCCGTTTGCACATTTTTTTGCTCTGCCAACCGCCGGTAAACACGCATTGCGTTGTGTGTTTGTAAAAAGTTGTGGTAAGGAATAATTGCCACTAAATCTTCTACATCTTCATCCGTTAGAATCGCTTCCAATTGCAACCGTAATACCGTTTGGGGGTCGGCTGTCGGGGAATTTTGCAGCCGCCGCGCAAACTGCCGGTAGGTTTCGGCAAGGGTGTTTGCCATACCGGCAGAATACATTATGGGGCGTAACGCTAAAAACTGTTCATCAACGGCAATTCGGGGACAAAATAACCGTATTTCCGCTAAACCCACAATCCAAATATTGTCGTCAATTTGCAAATGCCGAATATCGTTTGGAGCATCGGGGGCATTATAAAAAAACTGCCAAGCGGCAGTGTCGGTGAGCAATTGAAAATTTTTAGGCGGTCGTGCCGCCACCAAATTTTCAGTGGCAATTTCCGGCAACATTGATGCCATTTGCAGTCGCAATAATTTTCTCATTCCGGCGAGTGATTCCGGCGATAATTTTGTGTGCAGATGTTGCGCAAGCAATTTTTGAGTTCGAGCAAGGGTATCGTGCAAGCCTCGCTCGTGCAAAATTTCTTCCAACGGGAAAAACCGTGTACCAATTGTCGGAATATCCGCACGTAAAATATCAATGGCGGCAAAAGCAATAACCAAACCATCGGCAAAATCGGCAAGATGTTGCTGCGGCAGGTCTGTTAAAGAAATTGCGGTATGCCAAGTGATTCCGGTAGCGACGGGATGCCCGATATACACCAGTAAAATTGATGTTTTGCGCCGGGGAGCAAATATGGCAACCAAATTTTCCAAAGCGGCATCAGATAGCGATTGTTTTATTTTTACCAATTGTTGGTATCTTTCTCGCATTTACACTGCCTTATGTTTGTACACCCAACAATGTCAACTCATCGTGATATTCATCCATATTTTGCAACCATACCTGCCAGAAATTACTGCAAAAGGTAAGAACGTTCTCGTCTTTGGCGGCAATATAATTGCGGCGCATCAACTGATTTGTTGCCGTGATAAATTGCGGTGCCGCATACATTTGTCTGTTCACTTTGTTTTGGGCAGACAATTGTAACATAATGTATTTTTCAGCCGCGGAAAAGTGCACTCTGTAAATATTTTTTAGGGCGGCATCAACGGTTGCATCGGTAGCCGCAAATTCAACCGCGCGGTCAACCATTGTGGGGGTGATGTGCATTTCGTCGGCATAAACCAACCACAACCGGCGTAAAATTCCTTTCACCAAAAACGGGTGACCCCCGCTAAAATAAAAAAGACGCGCCAGCGCAGCCTCGGAAAAAGTTATGTCGTCGCCCGCCAAATCCAAAATCATCGCCACGGTATCAGATTCGGAAAAGGGTTTCAAGTCAACAAAATCGGCATTTTTCACATCGGGATAATGCGCCGTGGTTGTCAAAACGGTTACAAACGGCAGGTCTGTTTTTTCTTGCAGGTAATTAAGGGTCGCCAAAATTTTTCCCGCATCTGCGGGCGAACAATTGGCAAGCGTTGCGTCAAATTCATCAATAAAAAGCACGGTTGTAATAGTATGGGGGAAGGTAAGACGCATAATTTCGTCAACCAGTTGTCCAACCGAGGCAAATGTTACATCTCCGTTTTTGGTACGGGTACTTTCAAAATCCTTATTCAATTCCAAACTTAATTTATACAGTATCTCTTTGGCAAAAATATTAAACGACCGAATATTATCGCCGTGGGGCAACCGTACTTGGACTGCCGACGGTTGCCATTGGGTTAAATGGTGCGCAATAATGTTTAGCAGCGATGTTTTGCCGATGCGTCTTTCGCCTCGGATGATAATGGATTGCGGGTTCGGGCTTTTTAAAACAGATTGAACCCGAGCAATGATGTCTCGCCGGTCGTAAAAGTCCTTCGGATGGCTAACGGCAACAGGAAAATTAAGATTAAGCATATTAGTTTCTTGCCTCCGGTGACAAACAAATCGCCGATTTCAGGCGGAAACCCGAACCCCACACGGTTTCGATATATTTTTGTTTTTTGGCGCTGTCTCCCAACTTACGACGCAAAGAGGCGATTTTTGAATCAATCATCTCCGGGGTTACAGCACCATCTTTGCCCCATAAGCCATCGGCAATGGCATCTCGGTCTAAAAAAGATGAGCGACAAAGCATTAAAAGCAAATTGTATTCTTGGGGGGTTAAGCGAACCGGTTTGCCGCGCAAGTAAACAACGTGAGCCTCAACATCAATTTCTATATCGGCAGATACGGTTTGCAGTAAAGCAAGCACATTCGATTCTGCAAGCATTTCGTGGTATGCTTCCCAGTCTTGTAACCAATAATGCCAAAAAAGAACATTCATTACATAGTTTTTTGTATTTCGGGCAAGGTAGTGCCGCCGGTAGAGGGTTTTTGCCGCAGTTAAAAAGGATGAAGGCAATTGGTGCAATTTATCAATGCCGATAACGGGCAGTGGTGCATCTTCCACCGGTAAATCGGGGGAATATTCTCTTGCGTGGAGTTCCGACAGCAGCAAAAATAATTTTTTCTCTACACGATTGAAATGCACCGTAAAGATATTTTCCAATGTTCTGCGCACACCGGCATCATCCACTGCGTCACGCATACGTTGTTCCAATGCCAGCGGTGTAAATTCTTCACCGGCAGGGTGCTTCAAATACCAAATGTGTTTGAGCAATAATTTGGTAAAATACGGATGCCCGCCGGCAAGCCGCAAAAATAACGCTCGTGTGTCAGCCGGAAGCGACACATTTTCGGGCAAATAGTCGGTTAGCATTGCCAGTGTGCTATCATCTGTTAACGGCGAAAGCCGCACGGTGAGTGTGCCCGAAAATAATGTGGAGGGATAAGCATGTACAATTGCATCCGGCACGCCGGTCATCGTAAAAAAAATAGTGAACGGCAATGCGGGACGCTCAATTAAATATTGGGTAAACCCCAGTGCTTTTTGACTGTCTGCCGCTGATAATTGATGAAATATATTATCGAATTCATCCAAACAAAGAATATAATGACCTGATGGCTCATCTGCCAACAGTCTTGCCACAACAACTTCAAACTGCCCGAACGCATCCAAATGCAGTTCGCCTTTTTTGCCAACAATACCCGTAGATTGTAACGGTTTTCCTAAGGTTTTTGTTAAACTTTGCAGAATTTCCCGGACATAATCTTCAAAAGAATGTATGGCTTGCGCAGACGGAAGCATTAATGGCACCACACGGGGGTCATCGGCTAAACGGTTAACCACAACATTATGCAATGAAGTTTTCCCTATCAAACGCTCACCCAAAATAATAATCGACGTATCACGCGCTGTTAGCGCCTGAACTATCTGCTCATATTCTGCATCTCGCCCGTACAAATCCGCTTTACGCTGAACCGGTGCAGAAAAATTTATGTGCGGAAATGAGTTGGAACCTGCCATACAGCCTCGCTTCAGCCTATGTAGGGGTTCACCAACTTCTCTGTAACCATTGTAACCATTTAGATTACAAAAAACTTGATGGAAACCTGATAAATTCCTTATAAGATGCTGATATATGTCATTCGGGGAACTTAATCCTATCCTTATGTTACCGAACTTTTTGCACAATGTCTACTTGTCGCCGTTAAATTTTCCGGTTATCTTAACAGCGAAGCCTTTGCCCGCACCGAAAAATCAGATTTGGGCACAGTGGCGCAATCAACGGCTCACTCTACCGTGACCGATTTTGCCAAATTGCGCGGCTGGTCAACATCATTCCCCCGCCGAACCGCCATATAATACGCCAGTTGCTGCAACGGCAGTACCGCCAGCACCGGCGACACCAGCGGATGTGTGTGCGGCACGGTGAGCACGTGGTCTGCCAACGCCGCCGTGCGCGTGTCCCCTTCGGTTGCCAGCGCAATCACCGTGCCGTTGCGCGCCTTCACCTGCTCAATTTGGCTGACCATCTTTTCATATACCGCATCGCGCAGGGCAATGGCAACCACCGGCATCCGGTCATCAATCAACGCAATGGGACCGTGTTTCATTTCTCCCGCAGGATACCCCTCTGCGTGAATATAACTGATTTCTTTCAATTTCAGCGCGCCTTCCAGCGCAATGGGGTAGTTGATGCCGCGCCCCAAATACAAAAAATGCTCGCGCTGGTAAAACCGATTCACAATCGAATCAAAATCGTTGCCGTTTGCCAGCACGTGCCCCGCTTGGTCGGGCAACGCCAGCAGCGCCTGCGCCAGCAAGCGACTTTCCGCCGCGCCGAGCGTGCCGCGCATTTGCCCCAACGCCATCGCCAGCAACAATTGGTCAACCAGCGATGCGGTGAACGCTTTGGTGCTCGCCACGCCGATTTCCGGTCCCGTGTGCATCAAAATCACCCCGTCGCTGATGCGCTGCGCCATACTGCCCTGCACATTCACAATACTGATGAGGCGTGCGCCCCGTTTTTTGGCTTCGTCCATTGCTGCCAGCGTGTCTGCCGTTTCGCCACTTTGGCTGATTGCCAGCAACAGGGTGTGTTCGTCTACCACCGGCTCTCGGTAGCGAAATTCGCTGGCATAATCCACTTCGACCGGAATTTTTGCCAGCGATTCAATCATAAATTTACCAACCAGCGCGGCATACGCACTCGTTCCGCACGCCGTGATAACCATCCGGCGGATAGCGCGGGCATCGGCGGCGGATAGATGCAATTCGGGCAGTTGTACCGTCCCCGATGCAAAATCTATCCGTGTGCCGATGGTATCGGTTAAACTGCGCGCCTGCTCGGCAATTTCTTTCTGCATAAAATGACGATATTCGCCTTTTTCCGCGCTGATGGGGTCCCACGACACCTCGGTGATATTTTTGGTGATGGGCGTGCCGTCCAGCCGAAAAAATTTCGCACCGGCAGCGGTAATGACCGCCATTTCTCCATCTTCCAGAAAAATCATTTTGCGGGTATATTCCAAAATGGCGGGCATATCGGAAGCAAGAAACATTTCGCCGTCGCCCACACCGACCGTCACCCCGCCGGCATTACCCAGCCGCACCGCCACCATTTTATCCGGCGCCAAGCGGCTCAGTGCCACAATGGCGTGCGAACCGCGAATTTTGCCGAAAGCGCGACGGCACGCCGTCACAAAATCATCCCCCTCGCGCAAATTTTCATCAATCAAATGGACAATCACTTCGGTGTCGGTATCCGATTGAAAATGATGGTCGCGGGCTTCCAATTCCTGTTTCAGCGGCAAAAAATTTTCCACGATGCCGTTTTGAATGATTGCCACCGTACCGCTTTCGTCAGTGTGCGGGTGAGCGTTGCGGCGGCTCGGTTCGCCGTGGGTTGCCCAGCGGGTATGCCCGATGGCAATCTGCCCGTTGATGGGTGACCCGTTGAGCATCGCCTCCAAATTGTGCAATTTGCCTTCGTCGCGGCGCACGGCGATTTTTCCGTTTTGGATGGTGGCAATGCCCGCCGAATCATAACCGCGATATTCCAATTTTTTCAAGCCGTTGAATACAATTTCCGTTGCCGGTCGCGCGCCGACATAACCAACAATACCACACATATTTTCCTCCGGTGTTTTTGGCAGCAGGCAATATAGCAAGGAGTAGGGAGTGGGGAGTGGGGAGTTTGCCATACTGCTTGCTGCCGTTTGGGTGTTTTTCTGCAACTGTCCGGTCACAGGTTAAATAGAACGCAGATGTCGCAGATAGAGCAGATTTGCACGGATTTTCTTGAATATATCTTAAAAATCTGCGCAAATCCCTATGATCTGTGTTAATCCGTGTTCTATTCTCTGCTCACCTGAATAGATACGTTTTTTCAATTTTTGGCAGGGTTAAACAACCCCGATTTTAATGGAAAAACCCTGCGACTGCGTTTGTCCCGCCGGTTGCCCGACGGTTTTGGGCGGTCGCTTTGGTGGAGGAAAAAGGGGCGGGTGGGGTAACACCCGGCAGGCATCCGCCGATCTGCTCGATTTTCCCGCGATGTTCGCGGTTAGGTTTGCCTCGCGGCAAACAACCTGCTCCTCGTCAACTTTTTTAATGAAGAATGAACAGTTACAAATTATTCACTATTCACTAAAAAGTCCCGGCGCTGTCCTTTCCTCGGTTTAGTTTTGGCTGGCGTCACCTCCTTCACGCAGGTATTGTTGCGCGCCGTCCGCTTCCACCTGCGACAGTTTTTCGCGGGTGACGGCACCGAACGCCGCGAAATTTTCGCGCGCCTGCACCAAACTGACGGCGTTTGCCCCCACCGGTTCATCGGGACGGGCTTCTTGCACCGGGTCGCTGTTCCAGCCGCACACCGGGCAGATATGCCACGTGCCGCGCTCGGTGAAGGTTTTGTAACCGCACACCGGACACGCCAGCAAATTCGGTTCATCGCCAACTACAGATTCCACCGGCATGCCCATTTTCTCGCGCAGGTATTGCGCCAGATATTCGTTTTTCGCGCCGATGAAACGGCGGCGCATCCGGTCAATCAGCACGGGGCGGTAAATTGGATTTCCGGGGTGCAGGTTTTCCGGCGGGGTATGGGTTTCCCATTGGATGACGGCGGTAATGTTTAACTGCGCCCGCAAACCGGGCGTTAACGGTTCTTTAAAAAACGCGCGGATGATGGCGGCTGCCTCATCTCGCGTCAGTTTTTTCACTTCGTGCCATGCAATGCGTGTCAGTGCTTCATTTCGTTCCATAGCGTTATGGTATCACAACCCTGCCGATTTGTCACGGCGCATCAAAAATTTTAACCTGCCCGGTATCACGCAGAAAGGCGTAAATTTTGCCCGTTTGTGTCAGCGATAGCATTTCGCCATACTCAAACATTTGGAATGTGCCCGTGCCCGATTGTTCCGGTGCAATTGCCCAGCCGAGCGTATCGCGCACGCCCGTTTCGGTGCGCCAAATTTTACCGAAACCGAGTATCGGTGCAATTTTGTCCGCCGGCGGCAGTTCATCGCCCGCCACAGCATCCGTTTCCGGGTTGAAGGTGTCATCAAAACGGCGGTATGTGCCATCATTTGGCAACACATAAATGACGGGCTGCGGATACCACGCCACCCGGTCAGACCAAATCATCACGCCGTGTTCAAACGGTTGGAAAACGGTTTTAACGGTGTATGCGTCCGGTTGCAAACGCGGATGGGGTTCGGACGGGCAGCCAAGTGTGGATTGCAGTTCGGGGTTTGCCTGCCATACCGCCAAAAATGCGGCGGCGGGTGGGGTATCGCAAGCGGGCGGCATTGCGCCGGCGGCAGATTCCGCCGGAAGCACCGCCGCGCCGGACTCTGACACTTCCGGCGCACGCAACGGCTGCGGGGCAGATTTTTCCAACGGGGTGGCGGACGCGGTTTCCGGCGGTGCCGGTGCGGTGTCGGCGGCAGGTTGTTCCGGCAAAGCGGCGGTCGGTTCCGGCGCGGTATTTTCCACCGATTTTTCCGCTTCCGCCGCCGAAAATGCGGCACGCGGCGGGGCTTCGGTGGGAACCGTCGCCTTTTGCAGCGTCACCGCGGCAGGCGCCAGCGCAACTTCGGCGGTGTTTTTACCGATAGACGATTGGCGGAAAACCGTTATCCCAATTACCAGCACCACCGCAATTGCCGCCACGGCGGTCAACCCCGCCCACAGCCGGTTGCCGAAAAATCCGCGTTTGGGAGATTCGGCAATGCCTGCATCGGCAGCAGAAAGGGTAAACGGACGCGGCGCAGGCACGCGCGGCAGCGATTGCATCAGTTGTACCGTTTGGCGCAAACTGTTCAACTCTGCCCGCAGTTCGGCGGATTGCGCCAGCGCATTTTCCACCCGCGCCCGCTCGGCGGCGGTTACTGCACCGTCCAAATACGGCGACAGCAATTCGCGGATTTGGGGGTCTATGGAGTTACCTGTTTTCCGGTCACCGGACATTCGTCACTCGCTACTCGCTACTCGTCACTCGCTACTCGTCACTCGCTACTCGTTATTCGCTATTTTATTGACGGTATCGCGCCGGTAAAAGTTCCTGCCGGCGCAAAATATCGCGCAAACGGGTACGGGCACGGCTAAGCCGCGATTTTACCGTGCCGAGCGCGAGGTCGGTTGCTTCGGCGATTTCCTGATAGCTGAAGCCTTCCACATCGCTCAAAACCAAAATCAGCCGCTGGTCGGGCGGCAGTTGGTTAATGGCACGCTGAATCATCTGCGCCATTTCGTGCTGTTCCACTTGAGATTCGGGCGGGTCGGCGGGGTCGAGCAAATGGGGCGTATGGTCGGGCTCGCCGTCTTCCGTTTCCAGCGGTTCGTGCGGGCGGCGGTGCTCGTAACGCAACTGGTCGTAACACGTGTTGGAAACAATACGCATCAGCCAACTTTTAAATGAGCCGCCGCGATACTGTTTTATCGCTTTAAAGGCTTTGATGAACGCCTCTTGGGTGGCATCGGCGGCGGCATCGGTATCGCCCATAACGCGCGCGGCAACATTAAACGCCAATCCCTGATAAGACATTACCAGCCGATTGAACGCCGCCAGATTTCCATTTTGCGCCGCTTTGATGGTTTCCGCTTCGGTCATTTAAATCCACCCTCACCGGTAATTTTCACGGAGAAGGCAGGGATTGTCAAGTTTGCAAACGGTCGCCGAATTTGACGAAGTGAAGAATTTTGACTATACTTTGAGCGTTCAAATCGTTGGACGGATGCCGAAGTGGCGGAACTGGCAGACGCGCACGACTCAAACTCGTGTGGATTTATCCGTGTGGGTTCGACTCCCACCTTCGGCACTCTTTTTATTTGGCACACATCCATCGTACCCCAGCCTGACTCATAAAGGGAGTGCCCCTCACCTTGTGAGAAAACAGGCTATTTTTTTTGGTCGAGGTTTGATATTATGTTGAAGAAACTACAATCGCTGGATAGACGCTGGCTCATTTTACTTTCCATTATTCCGGTGGGATGCCTGTTGGCAATCATCGTCGGGGTGGTTGTTGGTTACGGGCTTTTTCCGACCAACACCGCCAGCGGGCAAATCAGTAGTTTAAGTGTGAACAAACTCGATGAATATGTTATCAATGTGGCGGCAGAGTATGCCGGAGACGGCGATGTCCAAAAAGCGCAAACCCGTCTCGCCGAATTGGACACCCCCAATCCGGCACAGTATGTCGCCTTTTTGGCAGACCGGTTAATTCAAGAAGGGCGGGCAAAAACCGACCCGCAATTGGTGGAAGTTATCAACTTGGCACAGGCAATCGGCAGCAGCACGCAAAATATGATAGCCTACATTGCAAGACCC
>CAYPNZ010000073.1:0-9505 GCA_964411845.1 uncultured Anaerolineaceae bacterium | reverse complement strand
CGCTTCCAACTCGCCCAACTGCGGACCGCCCATAAAAAACACCATATTGACGCTGGTCATTCGCCCGCGCAAATGGTCGGGGGTGAGCAACTGCCGCAGCGTGCCGCGGATGACGGTCGAAACCGTATCGCCCGCGCCGGTCATGGCAAAGAGCACATACGACAGCACCGCCCAATGCGACAGCCCGAACAACGCCGTTGCCAGCCCGTAAATTGCCACGCTCACCAGCAGCGTCGCCCCCTGCCGCCGAATATCTTTGCGCATAGCCACTATTGTGCCTGCCAACACAGCCCCCACCGGCTGCGCTGTCGCCAGCAATCCGTATCCCTGCACCCCCATCCCCAAAATATCACCGGCAACAATGGGCAGCATCGTTCGCGCCGATGAAAAAAAGGTGGCAAAAAAATCAAGCAGCATCGTGCTCCAAATTAGCGGCGTGTGGCGGGTAAAGCGTATCCCCTCTTTTAATGCCGACCAGCCGACCCCGCGCAAACCGGTTGTTTTCTGCCCGCGGTAATCCATCATCACCAGCGCCACAATCACCCCGCCGAATGAAACCGCATCCACCGCATACACCCAGCCCGTGCCGATGGCGGCAATCATCAACCCCGCCAACCCCGGTCCGATGATGGTGCCGGTGTACCACAGCAGGGTGTTCAAACTGACGGCATTTGTTAAATGCTTGCGGGGAACCAGATGCGGCACCAGCGATTGCCGCGCCGGTTCATCGAAAGCGGTAATTGCCGCCGCGCCCGCACTGATGGCGTAAATTGCCGCCACCGAAATATGGTCGGTCAACGTGAGCACCGCCAGCGTCAGCGACAGCAGCGCCGCCAGTGTTTGGGTGACAATCATCAATTTGCGCCGGTCGAGCGCATCGGCAATCAGCCCGCCCAGCAGTGCGAAAATCACAATCGGCACCACCCGCACCAGCCCCAAGCCGCCCAGTCCCAGCGCGTCTGCGCCCAATGTGAGCGTTTTGCCGAACAGATGCAGGGTGTATTCCGTGCCGCGCAGCAGGGCGAAAATGTGCCAGTTCAGCGCAATAACCAGCATTTGCGAGCCAAGCGTCGAAACGAACCGCCCGCCCCAAAACAGGCGGAAATCGCGGTATTGCAAAGCGGCAAAACGTTTGTCAGCGGGTTTTGAGTTTTGGGTTTTTGGTTTCAAGTTTCAAGTCTCGGATTTCTGGATTTGTTTTTATGTTCATCTTAATTCGCATCACAGTGTACCGTATCGAGCAAAATACACAAGTTTTTTCAGTCAAAATAGTTATGCTATACTTTGGTGATGATGAATGCACAGTTAACCGCACCAACATTTTTTATCCGCGATATTCCCGTTTACGGCGATAAAATTCTTTCGCCGATGGCGGGATTTTCCGATATGCCCTTTCGCGCCATTTGCCGCCGTTTCGGGTCGGCGATGAGTTACACCGAGTTTGTCTCGGTGGAATCGATTTTGTTTGCCAACCCGAAGGCGCACAAACGGTTGGAATACGACCCCGCCGAGCGTCCGGTGGTCTTTCAGATTTTCGGGGCGGATGTGGATTTAATTGTGCGCGCCGCCGAAAAAATTCAAGCAATGCGCCCCGATATTATTGACCTGAACATGGGGTGTTCCGCCAAAAATGTGGCGGGACGCGGTGCGGGGGCAGGGTTGCTGAAAAACCCGCAAAAAATCGGCGAAATTATCCGCGCGCTGGTAAAAACGCTCGATGTGCCGGTGACGGGCAAAATTCGGTTGGGCTGGGACGATGACAGCCTGAATTATTTGGAAGTTGCCAAAACGCTGGAAGACAGCGGCGCGGCTGCCATCGCGGTGCACGGGCGAACCAAAACGCAGGCGTACCGCGGCAGCGCCAACTGGGATGCCATCGCCGAAATCAAGCAAGCGGTCGGCATTCCCGTCATCGGCAATGGCGATGTCAAACGGGTGGAAGACGTGGCGCGTATGAAAGCGCACACCGGCTGCGACGCGGTAATGATTGGGCGCGCCGCCATCGGCAATCCGTGGATTTTTGCGGGTAAAAATATCGAAGATGTGACGCTGGATGAAAAAATTGCCCTCATTCGGCGGCATTTGCGCGCCAATGTGGATTTTTACGGTGAACATTGGGGCGTGATTCTATTTCGCAAGCACGTGGTTAAATACACCAAAGGGATGTTCGGCAGTGCGAAAATGCGCGCGGAATTGATGACTTGCACCACCGCCGATGAATTTGCGGCAGTGGTGGCGCGGTATGAATCGGTTTATGCGTGAGACGGCACAAACTCACCCTGCCGACCAGCGCGCCATGGTGCCGCCGGGCAGGCGGCGGGGGCTGTCGGTTTCGGGGATGGTCATTTCCATGCTCGATAGATTGCCGCCGAAACCGCGCATCATGTCCGCCAGCAGATTTTCCAGCGCCAGCGGGGTGAAGCCGGGCGTGTGCGCACTCAACAGCACAAAACGCGGGTTCGGGCTGAGAATTTGGCGGCACATTGCCAGCAGTTTGGGCAAGTCGTCTTCAAATTTCCACACTTCCCCTTTTTTGCCGCGCCCGAATGACGGCGGGTCGAGAATGATGCCGTCATACCGGTTTCCCCGCCGAATTTCCCGCGCGACGAATTTGCTCACATCATCCACAATCCAGCGGATGGGGCGGTCGTCCAGCGCGGAAAGCGCGGCGTTTTCGCGTGCCCAACTGACGATACCGCGCGCCGCATCGAGATGGACGACTTCCGCGCCCGCTTGTGCCGCCGCCAGCGAACTGCCGCCGGTGTAGGCAAAAGTGTTCAGCACCCGCACCGGTTTTTGAGGCGCACGGGCAATCTGCGCCCGAATCCAGTCCCAATTTTCGGCTTGCTCGGCAAAAATGCCCAAATGCCCGAAGTTGGTCAGTTTTATTTTCAGCGTCAACCCGCCATATTGAATGTGCCAGTGGTCGGGCAGTTTGCGTTTGAATGTCCAACTGCCGCCGCCGGAACTGCTGCGCCGGTAGTGGGCGTCGGCGGTGCGCCACAATTTCGGTCGGCGCGGTTGCCATATCGCCTGCGGGCTGGGGCGGATGAGCCGGTAGCGCCCCACCTGTTCCAATTTTTCAAAATTACCGCTATCCAAAAGTTGGTAGGTATTTTTAGGGTTCGACATTGGTTTCTCGGTGATAATCGGTTATAATCAACAATTATCGGGGTAAACGGACAAAAGTCAATTCAGGGAGCAGCATATTGCAATCATTGATAACATGGCTGAAAAAGAATGCGGCGCAACTGGTGCCGGGGGCTATACTGGCGCTGATTACCGTTTTTTTTGTGTACCGGGCATTCTCGCTCGGCGATTGGTTTCACTGGGTGATGGCGGCGCTGTACAGCGTGGCGCTGTTGCTGGCGCTGGCAAACCGTTTGCCCGCCAACTGGCGCACGCACGCTTTGAATGTCGGCATCAGCCTGTTTTTTCTGGATTTGGTTTTTGCCCAACTGAATTTGCAGGAAGTGGGGGTAGCATTGGCAGAAGCCCGCTGGTGGCTGCTCATCCCGTCGTTGGCGGCATTGATGGTACATCTGCTCTTTCGGGTTTGGCGGTGGCAATGGCTGCTCAAGCCGGTGGGCGATATTCCTTTCGCGCCCGCATTTCGGGCGGGGATGATTGGCATCGGGGGGAATATGGTGCTGCCCGCCCGCGCCGGCGAGTTTTTGCGGGCGTATGTTATCGGGCGTTCCACCGGCATTTCAAAAACGGGCGCATTCGCCACGGTGGTGGTCGAACGAATCTTCGATGGGTTGACCATGCTGCTCATTCTGGTGGGGTTGGTCGTGTTCGGCATCAGCGACCCGCAATTGCAAAAAGTCGGGCTGGTGGGGGCGGCATTCTACCTGCTGGCGCTGGGGGGGATTGTGTTGTTTCTCACCCGCCGCCATTGGTTTGAGGCGCTGGTGGGGCGGCTGTTGCCCGCCGGGTTGGCGGAAAAAGTGCTGGCACTGATGGCGGCGTTCGCCGGCGGGCTGGAATCGCTGCGGGACGGGAAACAACTTTTTATGGTGACCATCCTTTCGCTGGTGACGTGGGCATTCATTCCGCTGTCATTTTACCCGGTGTTGCTGGCGTTCGATTTTCACGCGCCGATACCCTTTTTTGCGGCGGTGTTACTGCTACCGATGCTCGCTTTCGGGCTGACCATTCCCGGTGCGCCGGGCGGGGTCGGGCTGTTTGAAGGGGCGGGGTATCTGACGCTGGCAATCAGTTTTCAGCTGATTGGCTCGCCGCTGGTAACGGAAGAGCAAAAAGCGGTGGTGGCGGCGGCAGTAGTGCTGGTGCACATTTCGCAAGCGTTGCCGGAAGCGCTGCTCGGGCTGTGGGCATTCTTCGCCGAAGGGCTGACCGCCGGTGACCTTCAGGCGGGGCGAAAAATGTAACGGGAAATAAAAAAAACGATGGTTGATTCAACCATCGTTTTTTGTGTCTGAAAAAACTTACGCTTTATTTTTCAGATCTTGTACTTCAACGCGAATTTCTTGCGCTTTGTTTTTCAATTCCAACATCGCTTTACGAACACGGGTGCCGGCGGCTTTGTTGCCCTTTTCGTAGAATTTCTGGAAGTCTTCTTCCATCGCTTCTACCATTGCTTTTAATTCTTCAAAACGACTCATTGTTACGCTCTCCTCTAAAGAATGTTTCAATGCTCTGTCGGACGACAAAGCAACCTAGACCATTATTATAAACAACTTTTTGGCTTTTGGCGAATGTGTAATGCAAAATTGGGCATTAGGGTGCTTTTGAGGGCGAAAATTCCGCCCAAGTGCCCATCGCATCCGACAAAAGGAGCAAATATTCGCCGCGGGGAATCTCTGTTGCGCCGAACCGTGCCAGATGCGGTGTGATGAATTGTGTGTCCAGCAGGGTGAATCCGCCTGCGCGTAGCCGTTCGACCAGATGCACCAGCGCCACTTTGCTGGCATCGCGTGCCCGGCTGAACATACTTTCTCCCGCGAACAACCCGCGCAGGGCAACGCCGTACAATCCGCCGACCAATTCGCCATCGAGCCAACTTTCCACACTGTGAGCAAAGCCCATCCGGTGCAATTCGGTGTAAATTTCGATGAGTTCATCGCTAATCCACGTTTCGTCTCGGGCGGCGCACGCTTCCATTACCGGGCGGAAGGCGGTATCCACCCGAATTTCAAAAATACCGCGCCGCACGGTGCGCGCCAGCCGTTTCGGCACGTGAAACCGCTCATCCAGCGGGATGATGGCGCGCGGGTCGGGGTCGAACCAGTAAATGTTGCCGAATTCGTCCGCCATCGGGAAATATCCCTGTGAATATGCCGACAGCAACAGTTGCGGGGTCAGTTCCATCGTTATTTTACGGTGATGGTCGCTGCGCCGGACGGATATTCTTCCCAAACGGCGCTGGCGGGGTCATCGCAAAAAGCGTAACAAATTGCCAAAAATACCTGATACGTGCCGGGTTGGTCGAAAACCAATCCGTCATCGTGCTGGAAGGGTGTGCCCGGCAATAACACATCGGGGTTAACCCAACTGGTATTAAAGTGCCCGTTGCTGGCTTTGATGCCCAATTTGCCGAATTGCACGGGTTGGTCGGTGTGATTGAGCGCGGTGTAAGTGAAAAACGCTTTTTCACCCACGGCGAAGGTGGTTTTATCGCGGGCGACCACTTTCCCCGAAACGCCAAACTGTCCGATGGCGGGTTCGGCGGGCGGCGGCACGGGGGTGTTGGTGGGCGGTGGTGGCGGCGGCGGGGTGTTGGTCGGCGGGACGGGGGTTGCCGTTGGCGGCAGGGGGGTATCGGTGGCAGTGGGTTCAGCCGGCGCGGGTGTGTCGGTGGGCGGCGCAGGGGTGGCGGTCGGTTCCACCGGCAGCGGGGTGTCGGTGGCGGTGGGTTGTGCCGCTTGCACGGCGACGGCGGTTTCGGCGGCAATTTGCGGTGGTAATGTCGGGGTAAAGGTGGGACGCGGCGTGTTGGTCGGCAGGGTCACCACGGTCGGCGGGGTGTTTTGCAGCAAACTGCACGCCAGCAGGGTGGGTATCAGCAGTAAAAACGCATATTTGGTTGAAATTCGCATTGAAAAACTCCGGTTGGAAAAATTACCCGTCGGGCAGTGGCAGAGTCTATCACAATTGCCGCATTTTTGAAAAGCCGCGCGGTGCAGTTGCCGCACCATCGAATTTTGACCCGTATCCGTAACTCGGTTACAATTCTGAGACGTGATGCGTAAAACGTAAAACGTAAAACGTGAAACGTGAGATGTGAGACGTGATGCGTGATGCGTAAAACGTGATAAAACTGCAACCCTGCAACCTTGAGCCTGAAACTTGAAACCTTGACCATGAACCCTGAAACATCCGCCCAATTTCACAAATCCCGCCGCAGCGGACCGACACTTTTGGCGCTCGGTTTCGGCTTTTTTGTTGACCGCGGCGAAGAGCAGGCAATGTCGGTACTGTCGCCGATATTGCAAACGGTGTTCAGCCTGAATTTCACCCAGTTGGGGCTGATGACCACCCTGCGCACCATCACCCAAATGCTCAGCGCGCCGTTTTGGGGCTATGCCGCCGACCGTTGGAGCCGTAAAAAAGTGCTCATTTTCGGCACGGGGGTGTGGGGGCTGTGGACGCTGGTCATCGGTTTCCTGCCCGATTTTGGCAGTATTTTGGCAGTGCGGGTCATCAGCGGGCTGGGGTTGGGCTGTTTGATGCCCGCCAGTTTTTCGCTGCTCAGCGACCATTTCCCGTCTGAAAAACGGGGCATGGCAAACGGCATCATTTATGCCGCCGGGCTGGTGGGGGTGGTCATCGGGGTGGTGGCGCTGGGATTTGTGGCAACGCCGGAACTGTGGCGCTGGGGATTCATCGGATTGGGGTTGTTCAGCGTGCTGACCGGGCTGATTATCTGGTGGCTGGTGGAAGAACCGCCGCGCGGCGCATCAGAGGCGGCATTGGCGGATGTGGTGACACACGAAAACGAACAGGAATTTGCCATTAACGTTGCCGATATGTTCAAAACGCTTAAAGTGCCGACCATCTGGGCGGCGATTGCGCAAGGCGTGACCGGCACCATGCCGTGGGTGGTCATGGCATTCTTTATGATAAACTGGCTGGTGCGCGAGTTGGGCTATCGCAATGATATTGATTTTGCCAACCCCACCGGCAGCGCGCCGCTGGTTTTTGCCGGTATTGTGGTGGGAACCGCCATCAGTAATTTGATGGGCGGCTTCATCGGCGATTGGGCGGAACGCTTTAATGCCGATTACGGGCGCACGATTATCGGGCAGTTTTCGGTATTTTCGGGCGTGCCGCTGACCTACATTCTCTTTTCAAAAGGGACGGTATTGACCTTTTGGCAGTTGTTCGGGCTGGCGTTTTTCACCGCGTTTATGATTGGCTGGCCCGGCACGGGCGCAAAAAACCCGATGATGGCGGCAGTCATCCCCCCCGAAATGCGCAGCAGCGCATTCAGTATGGTGAATGTGATTGAAGGCGGATTGTCGGCATTTGCCGGATTGATTGCCGGTCAACTGGCAGACCATATCGGGCTGACGCAGGCATTGCTGTGGACAATCCCTTTCCCGTGGATTATTTGCGGTATTGTGTTCAGCGCGTTTTATTTTACCTACCCCAAAGACCGCGACCGGATGCTGGCACAATTGGCGGAACACCGGCAGCGGTTGGTGCGTGATGCGTAAAACGTAAAAACGTGAAACGCGGGGCGTAAACTATGCAACTTTGCAACCCTGTAACCCTGAACATTGGACGTGAAACGTGAAACCAAAAACCAAAAACATTGAGCCCAAAACCCTTCGTATTGCCATGCCCGCGTGGGAAATCGGTCGGGTGCGCAGCGGGCTGGGCGCAAAAGTCGGCGGGCTGGGCGTAATCATTGAGGAACTGCCGCCGGAACTGGTGAAAGCCGCTGCCAAACAGGGTATCACCCTGGAAATTGAGATTCTCTCGCCGTGTTTTGCCCATTACGACAAATCGCGGCTCACCGATACCGGCATCCGCGTGCCGGTGACGCTCGACGGGCACACTTTCGATTTTTCGGTGTACGAGCACGTTTTTCCCGACGGGCAAAAAGTGGTCTATTTTTGGGATGAATGGCAATTGGGCTGGACAAATGCCACCGCCATTTATCCCGACGACCCCGAAATGGCGTTCAAACTGTATGCCACCGTGTCGCAGGCAATGGCGGGGTACATTCGGCAGGGGAATTTCGATACGGTGCACAGCCACGATTATCACGTGGGGTTGATTCCTTTCTATCTGGGCGATGATTTTCTGGCGCGCGTGCCGCATCATTTCACCATTCACAATGCCACATATCAGGGGCGATACCCCGTTTACGGGCACGGATACGAAATGCTGGGGCGCATCGGGTTGGATGGCGCAAGCCTGTTCCATCGCTATTTCGACCATTTCGACCACCTGAATTTTATGAAGGCGGTGATGCTGAAAACGCACGAAACGGGCGGCAAAATTACCACCGTCAGCGGCGATTTGGCGGGCACGTGGGGCTACGCCGCCGAATTGCGGATGAGCCGCGAACAGTTGTTGGCGGCGGCACGGGCGCAAAAAGGGGGCGCACCCGTCGGCGATGTTTTTGTGCCGAATCAGGGGTTGGCGGTGTTTGAAAAATTGCCTGTGGCGGGCATTACCAACGGGTTGAGCGAACGCAATCGCCCGGAAAATTTGCCGGAACTGAAAGCCTCGGTGTTGCAGGAAATGCAGCGCAAACAAAAATACGGTCGCCCCCTGTTTGATAACCCGCTGGTGCAGCAGGCAATGCTGCACCGCGACCATAGTTTCGATGCGGCGCGGTTGCACGTCAAAGCCGAATTGAAACGGCTGCTGCATCTGGAAACCTTCGGCATCGAACCGGTGCAAGACCCGATTCTCATCACGGTGGTGGGGCGGCTGGTGGCGCAAAAAAATCTCGGGCTGGCGGCGGAAATCGCCGAGCGTGTGCTGGCATACGATGAAAATGCCAAATTTGTCATTTTGGCATCCGCCCCGCAGGGCGACCCCGAAGGCAAAGCCACCGAAGCCGCGTTTTTCGGGCTGGCACAGCGACATCCCGAGCGGGTGTATTTCAATAATACCTTCAATCTGCCGTTGTCGCGCCTTATTTTGGCGGGCGGCGATTTTACGCTCATCCCGTCGCGTTTTGAACCGTGCGGGCTGGTAGATTACGAAGCCGCGCTGTTGGGCACCATTCCCATCGCCCGTTTAACCGGCGGACTGGGCAAAATTGCCCACTGCGGCTATTTGTATGAATGGCTCGACATCAGCGACCGCGAAGGGGAAGCGGCGGCATTTTTGCAAAAGGTCAAAGAAGCCATTGATGTTTATCGTCAAAACCCGACCCGCCATTACGAATTGGTGAAAGCCGCCGTTGCCACCGATGCCTCGTGGGATACATCGGCGGGGCAGTATGTGCAAATGTACCGCTACGGGCTGGTGATGAAAGAATGGTTCGCCGCGCGGACACGGTTGGTCAAACGGTTTGCCC
>CAYPNZ010000072.1:4385-9573 GCA_964411845.1 uncultured Anaerolineaceae bacterium | reverse complement strand
AAAAATTCGTGATATTTGCCCATTTGTGTCATTCGTGATGTAACCCAAAGGCAACCATTTATGACCAACCAACCGACTGTCGGCATTGTCAGCGTGGGCACATACTCGCCCGAAACATTCATCACCGCCGCGGAAATCGCCGCCGAAAGCGGCTTGCCCGAATGGGTGGTGCGCGAAAAACTGGGCATTGAACGCAAATTTATCGGCGACCCGGACGACCACCCCAACGAAATGGGGGTGAAAGCCGCGCTCGATTGCCTTGCGCAAACGGACATTTCCCCTGCGGAAATTGATGTCATCCTTTGCACCACCGAAGAATGGCGCGAATATCTGCTGTGGACATCCGGGGTGGATATGGCGTATCAATTGGGCGCGAAAAATGCGTGGGCGATGGACATCCATGCCCGTTGTGCCACCACGGTTGGCGCAATGAAAATGGCGAAAGATATGATGCTCGCCGACCCCGAAATCAACACCGTGCTCATTGCGGGGGGCTACCGGGTCAGCGACCTGATTAATCTGAAAAACACCCGCACATCGTTCATGTTCAACATCGGGGCGGGGGGCGGCGCGATGTTGCTGCGCAGAAACTGGCATCGCAACCATATTTTGGGCGCGCATTTAATGGCAGACGGTTATATGAGCCGCCATGTGATTGTTCCCGCCAGCGGCACGGTTGAATTTCCGACCGACGCGAATGTTGCCGCCGGGAAATTCTATTTCGATTTGGTGGCGCCGGAAAAGATGAAAGCCCGCCTGAATGAAGTTTCGATGGACAATTGGCTGTACTGCGTGGATGAAGCCCTGCGCAAAAGCGGCATCAAAGCGGACGGCTCGCCGTTCACCAAAACCGATTTGGGCTTTTTGAACATGACGCTCATCAAACCGTCCGGGCATCGGGAAATGCTGGCGCGGTTGGGGATGGACGAATCGCAATCGGTATATTTGAGCGATGTCGGGCACATTGGCGAGCAGGATGCGATGTTCGGCATCAAACGCGGGCTGGAAACGGGGCGGCTGAAAGATGGCGATTTGATGGCAATCGTCGCCGCCGGAATCGGGTATGTTTGGGCGGCGGGGATTGTGCAGTGGGGAGAAAGCCGGTAATCAGTGAACGGTTGTCAGTTATCAGCTTTTGACTGACCACTGACAACTATCAACCACCAACTTTTCGGAGGAAATTATGTCATTCACCAACAAAGTTGTTTTAATCACCGGCGGGGCGGCGGGCATCGGCAGAGCCACCGCCGAGCGTTTCGCCGAAGCCAACGCCACCGTGGTCATCTGCGATGTGAACGCCGAAGCGGGCGCTGCCACCGCCGCATCACTGGGTGGAAACGGGCATTTTTACCGCGTAGACATCACCGACCGGCAAGCTGTGCAGGCGTGGGTGGACGACGTGGTCGCCAAATTTGGCAGAATTGACGTGCTGGTCAACAATGCGGGCGTGCTGCGCGACGGACAATTGGTCAAATTCAAAGCCGGCGAATTGGTCAGCCAAATGCCGGAAGCCGACTTCGATTTGGTCATCTCCGTCAATTTGAAGGGCGTTTTCAATTGCACCCAAGCCGTCGCGCCGGTGATGGTGGAGCAGGGGAGCGGTGTCATTCTGAACGCCTCATCCATCGCCGGGCTGGACGGCAATTTCGGGCAGACAAATTACGTCGCCACCAAAGCGGGCGTGGTCGGTATGACCAAAGTCTGGGCGCGGGAACTGGGGCGATTCGGCATCCGCGTGAATGCCGTTGCCCCCGGCTTCACCCTCACCGATATGGTGCGCCAAATGCCGGAAAAAATTCTGGCGGGTATGCGCCAGCGCACCCCGTTGCGACGACTCGGTCAGCCGCGCGACATCGCCAACGGCTACTTTTTTCTGGCATCGGATGAAGCTGCGTTCATCACCGGCGAAGTGCTGCGGATTGACGGCGGCATCGTGATTGGAACGTGAGGCGTGAAATCACTCATCACGTTTTCACGTTTCACACACCATGTATTTTCAACAATACCGGAAGGATGGACCTATGCACTGCGCAAATCTTTTGACCGACCGCGCGCGGCTCACCCCGCACCGCGAAGCCGTGTTTGAGCTGGCAACCGGCATCCGTTACACCTTCGCCGACCTGAACGCGCGCGCCAATCGCGCCGCCAACCTGCTGCGCTCGCTGGGCGTGCAGGCGGGCGACCGGGTTTCGATTTTGGCGCACAACAGCATCGTTTATCTGGACATCTTTTTCGCCGTCGGGAAAATCGGCGCGATTTTTGCGCCGCTAAACTGGCGACTCACCGCCTCCGAACTGGCATATATCATCAACGACAACCAGCCCGATGTCCTTTTCTGCGGACCGGAATTCGCGGACACGCTGGCGGCAATGCGTCCCGGCATCAGCATCCGGCACATCATCGCGCTGGAAGGGGCAAAAATTGATGGCGCGCGCGATTATACCTCGGCGACGAATGCCGCCTCGGTGGAAGAGCCGCCCCGCCCCCCCGGACTCACCGCCGAAAGCCCGTACTGCATCCTGTACACCTCCGGCACCACCGGCAAACCGAAGGGCGCGGTCATCCCGCATCGGCAGGTGCTGTGGAACATCCTCAACACCACCGCCAGTTGGGGGCTGACCGAGCGCGATATTTCGCCCGTCTTCACCCCGTTATTTCACGCCGGGGGGCTGTTCGCTTTTTTGACCCCCATCCTTTATTTGGGCGGAAAAATCGTTCTGGGGCGCACGTTCGACCCCGCCGAAACCCTGCGCATCATTTTGGAAGAACGCTGCACCGTCATTTTGGGCGTACCCACCCTCTTCCAAATGTGGCTCGACGCCCCCAATTTCGATAGCCTTGATTTCAGTCACGTTCACTTTTTCATCAGCGGCGGCGCGCCGTGCCCCGTATCGCTGATGGACGAATGGCGACGCCGGAAAGGGGTGGTCTTTCGGCAGGGGTACGGGCTGACGGAAGTGGGTCCGAACTGTTTCAGCATGACCGATGAAGAATCCGTGCCGAAGTCCGGTTCGGTGGGCAAGCCGATTTTCCACTCGCAAATGCGGCTGGTCGACGCGCAGGGGAACGATGTGCCGGTGGGCGCAACCGGCGAACTGCTCATCCGCGGACCGCACGTTTGCGCGGGCTACTGGCGGAATCCCGAAGCCACCGCCGCCGCGCTGGTGGACGGTTGGTTTCACACCGGTGATATGGCGCGTATGGACGCGGACGGCTTCTATTATATCGCCGGGCGGTTCAAAGATATGATTATCAGCGGGGGGGAAAATATTTATGCCGCCGAAGTGGAGGCGGTTTTCCACGAACATCCCGCCGTGGCTGAAGCCGCGCTCATCGGCAAACCGGATGAAAAATGGGGGGAAATCGGCGTGATGATTGTGGTGCGCGAAAAAGGGCAACCCGTTTCCGCCGAAGAACTGACCGACTTTTGCCGCGCCCGGCTCGCCCGGTTCAAAGTGCCGAAGGAAATTATTTTCGCCGACGCGCTCCCCCATTCACCCTACGGCAAAGTGGAAAAAGTGAAATTGCGGAAACAATATTTATGATTTTTGGTTACACCGAGTTGCACGGAGAAAACACAAAGATGCGCAGAGAAATACAATTGTTATCAAAAAAAACCTCAGTGAATCTCGGTGCTGGCTCTGTGGTTCTCTGTGTTCCAATGAAAAAGTTGTATCCATCTGGAAATAAAGTGAGGTAGTTATGATGACCATTCCAACCCTTGACGGTATTACCGCCAAAACCATTTCCAGTGCGCGGTTGACCACCCGCGTACTCTTCAGCGGCGATGAATCGGGTGCGCCGGTGCTGTTCCTGCACGGCAATCTGACCAGCGCCACATGGTGGGAGGAAACCATGCTCGCCCTGCCGGACGGATTTTTCGGCATTGCGCCCGACCAGCGCGGCTTCGGTGATGCCGACCCTGCCGCGAAAATCGACGCCACCCGCGGTATGCGCGACTTGGCAGACGACGCTGTCGCGCTGCTGGACGCGCTGGGCATCGCAAAAGCGCACGTGGTCGGCAACTCGCTGGGCGGCTCGGTGGTCTGGCAGATGATGGCGGATTATCCCGACCGCCTGCTGACCGTCACGCAAGTTGCGCCCGGCTCACCCTATGGCTACGGGGCGACGAAAGATGTCGCCGGCACGCCGACCACCCCCGATTTCGCCGGTTCGGGCGGCGGGCTGGTCAACCCTGAATTTGTCAAATTGGTGGCAGCCGGCGACACCACCACCGACAGCCCTTTTTCGCCGCGCAACGTTTTGCGCACGCTGGTTTATCGCCCGCCGTTCATCCCCGCGCGGGAAGATGCGCTACTCGCTTCTCTGCTGACCATTCACATCGGCGAGCAGGATTGGCCCGGCGACAAAATGCCGTCGTCGAACTGGCCCTATGTCGCTCCCGGCAAATGGGGGGTGAACAACGCCCTCTCGCCCAAATATCTCGGCGATGTGAGCGCGATTTACACCAATGCGCCCAACGTCCCCGTGCTGTGGATTCGCGGCGACAGCGATGTGACCGTCTCGGATGCCGCCGCCGCCGACCCCGGCACATGGGGGCATACCGGCTTAATTCCCAACTATCCCGGCGCAGAGGCTTATCCGCCCCAACCGATGCTCAAACAAACCCGCGCCGTGCTGGAAAAATATGCGGCGCACGGCGGTTCGTACCGGGAAGTGGTGATGACGGAAACGGGACACGTGCCGTTCATCGAAAAACCGGCTGAATTCAATGCCCATTTTCACCAACATCTTTCCGGGGGGTAATGAAAAAACAGCGCTCCCATAATTTGAGGCACGCAGTTGCGTGCCCCTACGGCGGGCGGAAATGCAAATTTGCCTAACTGAGCAATTACGTATGGTTTCAATTTTATGCGGTAAACAACAAAAAGGAGAAGAAGCATGAAAATCAAAAAGTTTTTGTTACTGGCAACCCTCTTGATGTTCGCGGGTGTGGTGTTGGCGGGCTGTGGCGGCTCAACCACCACCGATGCGCCCACCAAAGCGGCGGAAAAACCGACCGCCGTCCCCACCGAAGCCCCCACCGTCGCCCCGACGGAAGCACCCACCGAAGCCCCCACCGTCGCCCCGACGGAAGCACCCACTGAAGCGCCGATGGCGGAACCCACCGCTGCGCCCGCCGCCGATGTCCTTTCGTGCGACAAACCCATCAAAATCGGGCTTATCA
>CAYPNZ010000072.1:0-4285 GCA_964411845.1 uncultured Anaerolineaceae bacterium | reverse complement strand
GCGCCCGCCGCCGATGTCCTTTCGTGCGACAAACCCATCAAAATCGGGCTTATCACCGACCAATCGGGACCGCTGGCAATTTACGGGGCGCACATTATGCACTCGTTCCCGCTGGGGCTGGAATATGCCACCGGCGCGCCCGGCGAAAATGACACCTACAAACTCGGCGACTGCGAAATTCAGGTCATCGCCCGCGACGACCAGAGCAACCCCGAAAATACCGCCACCGTCGGGCGCGAATTGATTGAGCAGGAAGGCGTGGACATTCTGGTCGGCACGGTCAGCTCCGGCGCAACCGCTTCTTTGCAGGAATTGGCGCGCGAAAACGACATCATTCTCATCGCCGCCCCCGCCGCCGCCAACGATTTGACCGGCGCGAATTTCGATGAACACACCTTCCGCACCTCGCGCAACAACTATCAGGATGCGGTCAACATTTGCCAATATCTGACCACACAGTACAAAACCTTCGTCCAGATTGCCCCCGATTATTCCTTCGGATACGGCGGCGCTCAAGCCTTCCGCGATGCCTGCACGCTGTACGGCGGCACCTTCGTGGCGGACGATATTTTCGCCCCGCTGGACACCACCGACTTCACCCCGTACATGGAACAAATCCTCGACACGGACGCGGAAGCGTGGATTGTCACTTGGGCGGGCGGCGGTTTCGTGCCGATGCTCCAATCTGCCACCGATTTGGGCTTGATGGATGAAAAAGCGCTGGCGGCGGGTTTCGTGGACAACATTGTTATGCCCACCTTCTTCTCGAATGCCATCGGCACCACCAGTGGCATTTTGTACCATTACACCCTCCCCAACAACAAAATTAACGACTGGCTGGTGGAACAATCGAAGGCGCGGTACGGCACGCCCCCCGATTTGTTCGCCGCGGACGGGATGAACGCCGGCATTCTGATTGTCGAAGCGTTGAAGAAAACCGGCGGCGATGCCAGCGCATCCGCGCTCATCAAAGCGATGGAAGGCATCGAATTTGAGGGACCCAAAGGAACCATCTACATCCGCCCTGAAGACCATGTTGCCATTCAAGATATGTACGTGGTAAAATTGACCAATCTCGACGACCCCGAATTCAAATATTTTGAGTTGGTCAAAACCAACCGTCCCGACGTGCCCTGTCTGCTGCCGGAAGATAAACAAGACCGTTGCGGCGACTTGCCCATCGGCAGTTTGAGCGGGAAATAGCCTGACCCGTAGGGGCACGCCGCAGCGTGCCCCTACGACGAAAAATCGCGCCCGAGAGAGAATGCTATGCCCCGACCCATCATTCTGGAAACCAAAAACCTCCGCCGGGAATTCGGTGCGCTCGTTGCCGTCGCCGATGTGAGCCTGCGGGTGAAAAGCGGCACGCTCCATTCCATCATCGGACCGAATGGCGCGGGCAAAACCACCCTCTTCAATTTGTTGAGCGGCAATCTGCGCCCCACCGCCGGTCAGATTTTCTTCAAAGGCAGAGACATCACCCGTCTGCCGTTGCACCGAACCGCACATCTGGGCATCGGACGCTCGTTTCAAATCACCAACATTTTTCCCAATTTAACCGTGCTGGAAAATATCCGTTTGGCGGCGCAGGCATTGGGGCGCGACAGTTTCAAACTCTTCAGCCCCAGCCGAAAATTCAAACGCTATCTGCGCCGTGCCGAGGAAGTGGCGGAAATGGTGGGACTCACCGCGCGGGCGCACTTTCTCGCCCGCACGCTCCCCCACGGCGACCAACGCAAACTGGAATTGGGGATGATTCTCGCCCCCGACCCGGAACTTCTGCTGTTGGATGAACCGACCGCCGGGATGGCATCGGAGCAGGTGCCGGAATTGATGGCGCTGATTCGCACCATTCAGGAAAACGGCAACAAAACGGTGATGCTGGTGGAACACAATATGGACGTGGTGATGAACACCTCCGACATCATCACCGTGATGCACCACGGCGCGGTTTTGGCGGAAGGAACCCCTGCCGACATCGCCGCCAATGAGACCGTTCAGCAAGCCTATTTGGGCAATTTGTATGAGAGATAGCCAATGACCGAGCAGACATCATCACCGGAAATTTTGCTGGATGTTCAAAATATCCACACCTTCATCGGGCAATTTCACATTTTGGAAGGGGTATCCCTGCGCGTGCCCAAAGGCTCGATTGTGGCGCTGCTGGGGCGCAACGGGGCGGGAAAAACAACCACCCTCAAAACCATTCTGGGGTTGACGCCGCCGTCGCAGGGGAAAGTTGTCTTCGATGGGGTGGAAATTCAGGGGCGGCGCAGTTTCGATATTGCCGCAATGGGCATCGGATTTGTGCCGGAACACCGCGCCATCTTCCGCGATTTGAGCGTGGCGGAAAACCTGAAAATCGCCGAGCGCAAAAAAGGCGATTGCGCCCGCAAAGAGGCATTCATTTTCGGGCTGTTCCCCGATTTGAAACGGCTCATCAAACTGCCCGGCACGAATCTGTCGGGCGGGCAGCAGCAGATGCTGGCAGTGGCGCGCGCCCTCGTTCCCGATAACAAATTGTTGCTCATTGACGAACCGAGCGAAGGGCTGGCGCCGGTGCTCATCGAACAGATGATGACCGCCATCCGCCAGCTTTCGGCGGAAACGACCGTCCTGCTGGTGGAACAGAACTTCATCGTTGCCAGCCGCCTCGCGGAATATTACGTCATCATTGAGGAAGGTAAATCGGTGAAACAGGGCAACATGGCAGCTTTGGTGGATGACGCCGAGACCATCCACCGCTATCTGGGCGCGGCGTGATGTAAAAACAAGCGAGACAAATATTAGGAATACCCTATGGCAAATTTCATCCAAACACTCAAGCATAACCGCATCCGCATCAGCGTGCTGGCAATCATTGCCCTGCTTTTCCTTTCGGCGTTGCCCGATTTGGAGGCGAAAGACTGGAGCATCACCGTGCTGCGCGGGCTGTCGGTGGGGGCGGTGACTTTTCTGGTGGCGGCGGGACTCTCGCTGATTTTGGGGCTGATGGACGTGCTGAATCTGGCGCACGGCGAATTTTTCATGCTCGGCGCGTATATCGGTTGGACGGTGTACGTCCGCCCGGATATCTTTGTGGATGTTCTCCCGCCGCTGATGCTGATCTCGGTGGGATTTGTGCTGTTGCCGGTGTGGAAAATCCTTTTGAGCCGCAAAAAATTTTCATCGCTCTTGGTGACCGTTGGCGGTATGGGGGTCGGGTTGGCAATGCTGGCGGTCACGCTGTTCCGCTATCCCCTTTCCATCTGGAACGCCGAAGATTACAGCCGCAGCCCCATCAGCTATTCGCTGGCGCTCTCGCAGGGGAAGCTCGTACTGCCGGAACCCGTGCAGATTGCCGGTGTGCCGCCGGTGGTGACGCTGGCGGGGATTCTGCTCGGCGGCATGTTGGTCGCGCTCGCGCTCGCCGCTTTTTTGAGTCGTCACGACACCCACATCATCGCGCCGGAACTGCCCCGAACACCGCTCATTTTTGCGGCGGCGATGACCGCCATCGGGCTGGCAAGTTATGGCTTCAACGATGCGCTGACGCTGTGGCTGGTCAATCTGGGGACAACACTGCGCTTCTTCGTGGCGATGGGGGTTGCGTCGGGGGTGGGGTTCGTGCTGGGCGGCATCATCGAAATGACGATGGTTCGCCCGCTCTACAATCGCCCGATATACCAGATTATGCTCACCCTCGGCTTGAGTTTTATCGGCATTGAAACCGTGCGCGCCATCTGGGGACGCCCGGAATTCACCATGCCCAAACCGGAACTCTTCGCGCAGGGGGCGAAACCGTGCCCCGCCACCGGCATCGGCGATTGGCTGGCGAATCATTGTTCCACCATTCTGCTGTTTGACGGGCGAGTGCGCACCTACAACGAAATTTTCATCATCGCGTTTGGGGCGCTGGTGCTGGGGGCGATATGGCTGCTCCTCCAGCGCACCCGGCTGGGAATGATTATCCGCGCCGGGGTGCAGGACAGCGAGATGGTGGAGGCGCTGGGCATCAACGTGCGGCAGGTGTTCACACTGGTTTTCGCGCTGGGGACGGGCATCGCCGCGCTGGGCGGTATTCTCGCCGCGCCATCGGTGGGGCTGTCCAACGACATGGGGACGCGATTGCTGCTGCTGGCGCTGATTGCGCTCGCCATCGGCGGGTTGACCAGTTTTCCCGGCGCGGCGGTGGGGTCGGTGCTGGTGGGCTTGCTCCAGCAATTCATCATCAAATACAGCCGAATTGGCATCCCTGTGCCCTTTTTGGATGAACCGTTCAAGCCGTCACCCTCGCTGGTTCCGG
>CAYPNZ010000071.1:0-9609 GCA_964411845.1 uncultured Anaerolineaceae bacterium | reverse complement strand
AGTCAAAGAACACCACTACCAATTATTTCAAGAAAATCTGTGGAAATCCGCTCAATCTGCGGCATCTGTGTTCTATTCAACCTGTGGCTGAACAGACACAAATTATATTTGAAACGGAAACAATATGCGACGATACTGGTGGGTAGATAGTTTGCGCGGTATTGCCATTGTGGCAATGGTTTATTACCATCTTACCTGGGATTTAAATTATTTCGGCAAAATACAGGTGAATATGATTTCGGGGGCGTGGCATTATTTTGCGTATAGCATTGCCGCTACCTTTTTATTTGTGGCGGGCATCTCGCTGACGCTCAGCTATCATCGCTCGTTGGCAAAAACGGGCAATCCGCATCAATTTTGGAAATTCTTCAAACGCGGGCTGCGAATTTTCGGCTGGGGCATGCTCATCACCGTGGTAACATATTTTACCCTCGGTAAGGGGTTTGTGGTGTTCGGTATTTTGCACGTTATCGGCGCGTCTGTCATTATCGGCTACCTTTTCGTGCGTCACAAATGGGTCAGCCTGCTGGTGGGGCTGCTTTTTATTGTGCTGGGGTATGCGTTTGGCGGCATTGTCATCAACTCGCCATGGCTGCTGTGGGCGGGTGTGCTGCAAGCCGGACGTTATATGGTTGATTATTATCCCGTTTTCCCGTGGACGGGGGTTACACTGCTCGGTATTTTTGCGGGACACGTTTTTTTCCCCCATGGCGAACCGCATTTTTCGCTGCCCAATTTGTCGCATACCCTGCCGGTGCGGTCATTGGTTTTTTTGGGCAAACACTCGCTGACAATTTACCTGCTGCACCAACCGATTTTATTTGCGCTGCTCTTCGCCGTCGGCATCGCATCGCTGGCATAGGATGACTCACCTGCATTATTGCCAACCCAATTTGAGTTTGGTATACTGTTGCCACTGCAAACTTGGCAGGTCGTTGTGAATTTGATTGATTCGCATTGCCATTTGGATTTGGCTCAATTTGATGAAGACCGGGATGAGGTTTTGAACCGGGCACGGCAAGCCGGTGTCAATCGTTTCATCAACCCCGCCACCGATTTGCCGAGCAGCCGGCGGGCAGTGGCGTTGGCAACACGATACCGGGCGGTATTTGCCGCGATTGGCTTTCACCCGTATGATGCACTGTTGGCAGATGATGCCGCGCTGGCGGAACTGACCGCACTGGCGCAGCATCCAAAAGTGGTTGCCATCGGTGAAATCGGGCTTGATTTTTATCGTGACCGCGCCCCGAAAAGCGCGCAATTTGCCGCGTTTGAACGCCAATTGCAATTGGCGACATCACTAAAATTGCCGGTCATCATCCACCAGCGCGATGCCGCCGCTGATACGATGGACATTTTGCGGGCGTGGGTATCGGGCGGAAATGCCACCGGCGCGGTGTTGCATGCTTTCAGCGGCGATGTGGCAATGGCGGAAGAAGCCGTATCGCTGGGATTTTATCTGGGCATCGGCGGACCGGTTACCTTTAAAAACGCGCGATTTTTGCCGGATGTCGTGACGCATATGCCGCCGGAAAACTTGCTGGTAGAAACCGACTCGCCTTTTTTGTCGCCGCATCCCTTTCGGGGCAAACGCAACGAACCCGCGCGGGTGGTGCTGGTGGCGCAGAAAATGGCAAACCTGTTAACAACCGGTGCCGAATTGCTGGCGCAGCAACTTACTGAAAATACGGAAAGACTTTTCGCGCGGTTAACCCGCGAACTGTAATTTTTAAGAGGTACTGTAAAACGATGATTATCACGGCAGGGATACACGATCTGGTTGCGGAAGATTTAACCCGCGTAGAAGCAAAAATGCGCCAGTTTGTTGGGGACAGCAACGAAACCCTCGCCGAGGCGATAGACTATCTGGTTGAAGCGGGCGGCAAACGTTTGCGCCCGGTCGTGGCACTGCTGGCAACTCGGTTTCAACCCACCGACACCGAAAAAGCCGTGGCGCTGGCGGCGGCGGTAGAAATGCTGCACACCGCCACTCTGGTACACGACGACCTGATTGACAACGCTCTCTTTCGGCGCGGCAGCCCCACACTGAACGCCAAATGGTCGCCGGGCGCAACCATTCTCACCGGCGATTATATGTTCTCTCGGTCTGCCAGCCTTGCTGCAGAAACCGATTCCGTCCGCATTGTAAAAGTCTTCGCCACCACCCTGATGACCATCGTCAACGGCGAATTGCAACAACTTTTTAACAACGGGCACGAAGCCGCCCCCCCCACCCTCGAAGAATACCACCGCCGAATTTACGCCAAAACCGCATCGCTATTTGCCGCCAGCGCCAAAATGGGCGGCATTTTGGCAAAATTATCCGAACCGCTCATCCAATCGTTAAACGATTACGGCTATTATTTGGGTATGGCATTTCAAGTGGTGGATGATATTCTCGATTTTCAGGGGGATGAAGCGCGGTTGGGCAAGCCGGTTGCCAACGATTTACGGCAGGGTATTATCACTTTGCCGGTATTGCACTTTTTGGAAACACATCCCAACCACCC
The DNA here is from genome assembly GCA_964411845.1 of uncultured Anaerolineaceae bacterium. Lineage (GTDB taxonomy): Bacteria > Chloroflexota > Anaerolineae > 4572-78 > 4572-78 > JANTHQ01. The sequence goes on along the minus strand of CAYPNZ010000071.1, from coordinate 7,099 downwards.
CATCGTGCTGAAAGCGGCAGCGCGGCTGCACCCCACCGACGACGAAATCCAATCGGTAGCGGCGGAAATTCGTGCTGCCGGCAGCTTGAAAAGCGCGCTGGATGAAGCGCGTCGTTTTGCGGAACAGGCGAAAAAAGCCCTGCAGCCATTGCCGGACAATCGCTATCGGCAGGCGCTGGCATACATCGCCGATTATGCTGTCGCCCGCGACATTTAATCTACCGAAACCGGAAACAGGGAGCAGGGAGTAACGGCAAGCATCCACCGCTGATACTCTCTGCTCCCTATTGCTTGCACCCGACCGTTTGCTATGACCATCTCAATTGTTATCGTCAATTGGAACGTGAAAGCCCTGCTGCGCGATTGCTTGCAATCGGTGTTTGCCGGTAACTGCAACCCGCCGCCGGAAGTCATTGTGGTAGATAACGCCTCTGCCGACGGCAGCGTCGAGATGGTGCGCACCGAATTTCCGCAAGTGACGCTTATTGCCGCCGACGAAAATCTTGGGTTTGCGCGGGGCAGCAATTTGGGCGCAACGCGCGCCACCGGCGATTTTATCTTTCTGCTCAACCCCGATACCCGTTTGCACGCCGATACCCTGTGTTTGCTGCGCGATTATCTGACCGCGCAGCCGCGGGCGGGTGTGGTTGCCCCGCAACTGCTGTGGGCAGACGGCAGTATCCAATCATCCCGCCGCCGATTTCCAACCCTGTCTACCATGCTGTGGGAAAGCACCCTGCTGGAGCAATGCTTTCCGCACAACCGCGCCGCTGCCCGCTACCGTTTTGAAGACATACCCCCCACCGAAACGATAGCCGTTGATTGGGCTGTCGGCGCGGCGCTTTTTTTACGCCGCGAGGTGTGGGCACAGGTCGGCGGGCTGGATGAATCGTTTTTTATGTATTTTGAAGAAACCGATTGGTGTCGGCGCGTGGCAAATGCCGGGTGGGAAATTCACTACCTGCCCGCGGCAAAAGTTATCCATTACGAAGGGCAATCGAGCGGACAAGTGGTTGCCGCGCGGATGGCGCGATTCCAGCGCAGCAAAATTCGCTACGCCGAAAAATGGTTCGGCGGGCGGCAAGCGTGGGCAATCCGTCAATTTTTGCGGCTGACCACCGCCATCCAATGGACAACCGAAGCCGCCAAATGGCTGCTGGGGCACAAACGCCCCCTCCGCCGCGAACGGATGGCGGCGTATCGAAACTTGCTGGAGGCACTGCGATGACCCGCGTAACCTTTCTCACCGGCGAATTTCCGCCGATGCAGGGCGGCATTGCCGATTATACTGCGCGGCTGGCGGCGCACCTGCGCCCGCCGGGGGTGGAACCGTCGGTGCTCATCAGCCGTAAATTTCCCGCTGAAACGGAAACCGATGTGCCGGTGTTTCCGCTGCTGTCGGATTGGGGGTGGCGCAGTTGGCGTCAAATTCGACAATTTTTGGCGGCACATCCCGCCGATGTGCTGCACATTCAATATCAGGCGGCGGCATTCGATTTGAAGGGTTGGGTCAATTGGCTGCCGTGGTATCTGCGGCGCACCTCGCCCCGCCCCAAAATTGTCACCACTTTTCATGACTTGCGCATTCCGTACATATTTCCCAAAGCGGGAAAATTGCGCCCCAAAGCGGTATTGGCGCTGGCAAAATACAGCGATGCGGTTATTTGCACCAATGCCGAAGATGCCGCCACCCTGCGGGCGCATCCGTGGGGAACGCACGTGCACGAAATTCCGCTGGGCAATAATGTGCCGGTTGCGCCGCCCGCCGATTTCGACCGCTCGGCGTGGCGGGCAAAACTGGGTGTGAAACCCGAATCGCTGGTGCTGGCATGCTTTGGGTTTTTGAATGAAAGCAAGGGGGGCGAAGACCTGATTGCGGTGCTCGATGCGCTGGTTCGGCAAAAGGTGGATGCCCGTTTGCTGATGATTGGCGGCGATGTGGGCGACAGCGACCCGGCAAACGCCGAATATGCCCGCCGGGTGCGACAGATAATTGCCGAGCGCGGTTTGGCGGAACGCATCATCACCACCGGTTTTGTGTCGCCGGCGGAAGTTTCGGCGCATTTGTTGGCGGCAGATGTGGCGGTGATGCCGTATCGAGACGGGGTTTCTTTCCGCCGCACAACACTGCTGGCGGTGCTGGCGCACGGGCTGCCGGTGGTTACCACTGTGCCGAAATTTCCACTGCCGCAAATTGTGTCGGGCGAAAATATGCTGCTGGCACCGGCGGGCGATGTGCCGGCGCTGACCGATGCCGTGCTGCAATTGATAAAAAGTTCGGCGCTGCGGGTGCGGCTGTCGGCAGGGGCAAAATCGCTGGCAGACCGTTTCGATTGGGATGAAATTGCCCGCCAAACGCTTGAAGTTTATCGGGCATAAACGGATGTATTTTCGGGAAATTTGGGTGTGAATCGAAAACAACTCTTCAACATTCTGAAAATTATCGTCAGCATCGCGCTGATTTATTGGATTGTGCGCGGTATTGATGTGCAAAAGTTAAAAACGGTGCTGGCGGGCGCGAAAATCGGCTGGCTGCTGGTGGCGCTGGCATTTTCGCTGGCGGGGGTGCTGGCGCGGGTTAAACGCTGGCACGTGCTGTTGGCGTCGCTGTCGGTGCGAGTGCCTTTTTGGGAACTGACCCAAATTTATTTTGTGGGATTTTTGTTCAACAATCTGCTGCCCAGCGGTTTGGGCGGCGATGCCATTCGGATGATGGAATTGAATCGCCACAGCAGCCGTGCCGGTGATGCCGTGACCAGTGTGCTGGTTGACCGTATGGTCGGGCTGTTCGGCTCGCTGAGTTTGGCGCTGGTGGCGCTGGTTTTTCGCTGGCGCGCCGTACCGCCGCAAATTGCCGTTACGGCAGTGGTGGCAATTGCGGGGATTGCCATCACTGCATTTTTGCTCATTGATGCCACTGTGTATAATGCGTTGCGAAAGGTTTCGCTGTTCCGCACGCTCACCGATATAAAATTTGTCAGCGGGGTGTTTCGGTCGTTTCAAGATTACAATTTGCGCACACTGGCGCGGGCATACGGATTTTCGCTGCTGCTCAGTGTGGCGCTCATCGGTATGAATTTTTCCATCGGCACGGCGCTGGGCGCGCGGGTAGCGCCGGAACATTATTTGGTTTTTGTACCGCTGGCATCTATTGTGCTGATACTGCCCATCTCTTTTGCCGGGCTGGGGGTGCGAGAAAGCGCGTATGTGTACCTGTTCGGGCAGGTGGGCGTTGCGCAAGAAGTGGCGCTCGGTTTATCGCTGCTGGTTTATTTTATCGGCAATGCCATTCCGGGATTGCTGGGCGGCATTGTTTATCTGTGGCGCGGTGCACGGGCAATCAAAAGTGAAGCGTGAAAAATGGAAGACTACCAACTCGATTTGAGTATTGTTTTACCGATTTACAATGAAGAAGAAAGCATCCCCGCGCTGGCAGCGGAATTGCCGGCGGCGCTGGACGCCATCGGCAAAAGTTACGAAATCATTTGTGTGGACGATGGCAGCCGCGACGGCACTTTTGCTGCGCTGAAAGCGTGGCATGCTCAAGATGAGCGAGTGCGCGTCATCCGCTTTCGCCGAAATTTCGGGCAAACGGCGGCGTTTGCCGCCGGATTCGACCGCGCGCGCGGTGAAGTGGTCATTACCATGGATGCCGATTTGCAAAACGACCCCGCCGACATCCCCAAATTGCTGGCAAAAATGGATGAAGGCTTCGATGTGGTGAGCGGTTGGCGGGTGGAACGCTGGCAGGAAGGACTGAAATCGTTTGTCGTGCGCAAAATCCCGTCTGCCACGGCAAATTGGCTCATTTCAAAAACCACCGGCGTTTATCTGCACGATTACGGCTGCTCGTTGAAAGCCTATCGCAATGAAGTGGTGAAAGGCATCAAATTGTATGGCGATATGCACCGATTTGTGCCGGCAATTGCCAGTTGGTTCGGGGTGACGGTGGCGGAAGTGCCGGTAAAATACCGTTCCCGCCAATTCGGAAGCAGCAAATATGGCGCGGGGCGCATTTTCCGCGTGCTGCTCGATTTGATGACCGTGCGCTTTTTGCTGGGGTATTCCACCCGCCCGATTCGCGTTTTCGGCGCGTGGGGGTTAATTTCGCTGTTGGTGGGGGGCGGTGCGGCGGTGTATTTGACCATTTTGAAACTGTTTTATAATGTGCAACTTTCCAACAGACCGCTATTGCTGATGGCGGTTCTGCTGATATTGGTTGGCATTCAACTCATCAGTATGGGCTTGCTCGGCGAATTGATGGTGCGCGTCTATTTTGAATCGCAGGGTAAACCGATTTACACCGTCCGCGAAGAGTTATGAGCACGATTGAAACACCGCCCAAACGAAAAACCGTGTTCAGCCGTGCCCGAAAATTGCTGCGCACCGTCATCGGTGCGGGGGCGATTGCCGCGGCGCTGGTGTTGGGCTGGCGCTGGGCGGTGGTGCGGTATGCGGCGCGACATACCTTCACGGCGGATGATGTTCCCGCGCGGCGTGTGGCAATTGTTTTCGGAGCGCAGGTTCGCCCCGATGGTTCGTTGAGTTTTATGCTGCAAGACCGGGTTGACACGGCGGTGGCATTGTATCGTACCGGCAAAGTGCAGAAATTGGTTATGAGCGGTGACAATCGGTTTGCATATTATAATGAACCGGCGGCAATGATGGCGTATGCCGTCGAACACGGCGTTCCCGCCGCAGATATTCAGCCCGATTATGCCGGACGGCGCACGTATGATACCTGCTACCGTGCCCGCGATATTTTTCGGGTGGATGCGCCCATTTTGGTGACGCAAAAATTCCATCTGCCCCGGGCAATTTTTACCTGCCGGATGCTGGGGTTGGATGCGGTGGGAGTATCCGCCGACCGCCGTTGGTACGGGTACGGCGCGTTGGGGTGGTCATCGGTGCGAGAATTGGCGGCAACCCTGCGTGCCACGCTGGATGTTATTTTGCAGCGTCCCGCCCCTGTGCTCGGCGAACCGATACCGGTCAATTAAAAAGGCAAAATGCAAAAGGGAAAACAACTTTACATTTTACAGTTTACATTTTTAATTTTGCTCGCTTTCGCCGTGCGAATTTTTCGGCTGGATGCCCAAAGCATTTGGTGGGATGAAGGACACAGCATCCAAATGGCATCCGCGCCGATTGCTCAAATTCCCACCCTGCCCGGTATGGATGTGCATCCGCCGGGTTTTTTTGCCATGCTGCACGGTTGGATGGTAATTGCCGGGCGCAGCGAATTTGCCCTGCGCTATCTGTCGCTGGTGTTCAGCGTGCTGACGGTGGCGCTGCTGGTGCGGTTCGGGCGGCGGATGGACGGCTGGCGGGTCGGGCTGACTGCCGGTTGGCTGGCGGCGCTGTCGCCGTTTTATGTGGCATACGCGCAAGAAGTGCGCATGTATGCTGTGGTTACATTTTTTGCACTGGCAAGCATCTATTTTCAATGGGAAATCATTTTCGGGCGACGGGCATCGGTGCGGCGGAATACTGTTTTTTATGCGATAGCGACGGTGGCGGCACTGTATACCCATTATTTCACCCTGTTTTTGCTGGCGGCGGAAAATGTGCTGTGGCTGGGTTGGACGGTTTTCCGCCGGCGGCAGAAATTGCGGTGGCAGGTGTGGCTCGGCGGGCAATTGGCGGTGCTGGCGCTTTTTTCGCCGCAACTGTGGATTGCCTCGCGCCAAATTGCCGGGTATGCCAACCCCAACCTACAACCGCCGACGCTCGGTTATTTTGTGGCGCACAGTTGGCAGGCATATACCATCGGTTTGGCAATTGACCCCGCTCGTGCCGTGCCGTATCTGTGGGCGACGGCGGGTTTTATTGCGGTCGGTATGCTCGCAACCCGCATCACTTTTCACTTTTCACTTTTCACTTTTCACTTTTCACTTTTCATCATCCCGCTGGCATTCTATTTCATCGTTTTACAAGCCCGTCCGTCATACGAGCCGCGCTATATGATGTTGGTCACGCCGTCCCTTTTTTTGCTGATGGGATTGGCGTTCGCCCCGAAAAATTGGGCATCGGCGGCATTGGGGCTGGCGGTGGCGGCGATTTTTGTGCTGGGGCTGCACGGTTATTTCACCGACCCGGCATTTTTTAAAGACGATTCGGCGGGAGTGGCAAATTGGCTCGCCGCCGAAACCACCCCGGCGGACATTGTGCTGGTGGATGTGCCGCACCCGTTTCACTATTATGCCGACCGTATCCCCGCGCCCACCGAATATTTGTTTGTGGATGTGCATACCGCCGCCGGTGTGCTGAACCGAAAAGCGCGCGGTAAAAATCGGTTGTATTGGGTAACATGGCGCGGCAGCGATACCGACCCGCGCGGGATAATACCGTTTTTGCTGTCGAAACAAGCGGGCGCACCGCAGGGCGAAAAACAATTTCGCGGGTATCGGGTACAGTGGTGGCGGTTAACGGATGCGCCGTTCAGTTTGCCCGCCGATTTGCCCCCTGCCGAGGTGAATTTTGATAATGTGCTGCGGCTGGACGGGCTGGCATTCAGCCACTTGGTTGCGGCGGGCGGTTTCGGCTGGGTGACCATGCATCTCTCGCTGCAGCAACCCACGGCAATAGATTACAAAATATCGGTGCGATTGCGGGCGGCAGACGGGCGGGTGCTGGCGCAATCGGATAAATACATTTTGAACGACCGCCATGTTCGCACTTCGGCGTGGATACCGGCTGACCCGGCGCTCAATCAGGCAATAAACGTATTTTTGCTGCCGCTGTCGAACCCGAATGTGCGCGGGGCGGTCACGTTGGAAGCGGTGGTGTACAATGGCGCTACCGGCGATGCCATCGCCGCGTATGGCGTGCCAACCACCAATGATGATTTGGTTTCGGCGCAAATTGGCTCGGTACAGATTACGGAATGATGACCGGGGGCACACCCCCGCCCGCAACATCCCCCCGAAAGTAAAAACCGGCGCTGCCTCGCCGCCGGTTGAAGGCTTCGGCAGAAGGCGGGGGGCAGCGGGGGCACACCCCCGCCCGCAGCATCCCCCCAAAAAGTAAAAACCGGCGCTGCCCCGCCGCCGGTTGAAGGCTTCGGCAGAAGGCGGGGGGCAGCGGGGGCACACCCCCG
>CAYPNZ010000070.1:0-9615 GCA_964411845.1 uncultured Anaerolineaceae bacterium | reverse complement strand
GGCTATGGATGATGTCGTAATGCAAATTTTCGCGCACGGCACGCGCCCGCACCCCTTCCACAAATTCGGGCAGATGCCCATACACTTTATGTTTGCTGTACGGGCGTTCGGGACCCGCCGGAATGTGAATCACGCGGCTGCGTTCGCCGAGAACGCCATGCACTACCGGCGTGCCCGGTTCCTGCGCGCGGGTGAACACATCCACGGCAATGCCGCGGCGGTCAAGCGCGGTCGAAAGTTCGCGCACATATACATTCATCCCGCCCGTTTCTTTGCCGCCCAGCATCGCCAGCGGGCAGGTATGCACACTCAGCATGGCTACCCGTTTAACCATTGGCTGTCCTTTTTATTTTAACGCCGAAAACATCATCCGCAACCGCGCCAAAGCGGAATTTATACACTTCATCTCCCCGCAAAAAGTCGTAACGGGTGCGCCCCAGTTCAATGGCATGTTGAATGGAATAACTGATGATGACATTGCCGGGGCTGAGTTCGCCGAATTTTTCGGCATCGAAGCCGGAATTGTACACCAAAATATCATTCCGGTAATCGAAACATAAAAGTGATGCCGCCGCTTCGCCGCTAATTTCCAAAAAGTAAAATTTCAGCCAGCCTTTTTCGGCAAATTTTTTGATGATGGCGCGGAAAAAAGCCAGCATGGTATCGTCCCAAAACTCATCTTTGTCACGCGCCGATTTACGGTGCAGCCGGATGAATGTTTCGATATGAGCATCGGTCAATTCTGCCGGCGATTCGATGACCTGCCGGCGTGTTTCCGCCGCGGCTTCCAATTTTCGTATTTTCCGCCGAATTTCGTGCCGCTGTTTTTTGCTCAACCCCGCCAGATATGCTTCCCAACTGTCGGGCAGCGTGATGACGGGACACACTTCTTCGGTGCGGCTGAACGCCGTCCATCCCTGCGCCTGCGCCAAATTTACCAGCAATTCCGGCGTGCGCGAATGGCAGGCAAGGCTGCAAAAATAGGCGCTGCGCCATTCGGCAGCCATTTCGCCGGAAAGGTAATCCACAATAGCGGCATATACCCCTTCGATATGATTGCGGTCAACCAAAAAATCAAGGTAATCGGATACATCCACACACCCGACAAAATGCAATTCATCGCCGTCCACAAACAGGGGCGCCAGCCCCACCGGCAAACCGTCGGCAGTGTACACCGTGATGATGCGCAGGTTACCGCGCCCAAAATGCTGCCACCAGATTTTTTGGTATTCAACCGTCATAAAAACAGGGGCGGAAACCGCGCGCCCCATTAAATCGTTCCACGCTTCAGCCAGTTCATCGAAAGCGTCAGCAGTGGTGTAGCATGTTACGTGCATAAAAAAATTCTCCCGATTTTGTTGGAAGAAATTATACCCCTCTCGCGCCGCCTGCCAAAAGTAGCGGGGCAAAAAAAGGGCACGCAATTGCGTGCCCCACAACGGGTTGCCATCATTAAAAATTGCCGCCGCCCAAACCGGCTGCGCCCAAAATGGTAACGAACATTACCGCGAAACCGCACATTATGCAGGCAAAAACCACCAAAATGGGAATGAGAATGGTCATGATGGCTTTGCCGGATGATAAATTATGCGAAACTTTGATGGCAAAATACGTTAAAACCAGTTGGTAGATTGAAATGAAAAACGTGACACACCCGCCCAAGTATGGCACAACACTGATGACGGCATTTATCACAATGATGGGGACGGAGAACGTTGCCAGCAGATACGTTTGCTCGGAAAAATAGCCCGTGCCGCCGAACATTTTGGCGAGCACAAAATAAATGCCGGAACCCAGTAAAAAGGCAATCGGCACGACAAACAGTGTCATGCACATCGCCCCGAATGCCCCGACACCCGTCCCGGCAGTGCGAGCCGCCAGCGCAGTCATCATTTCCTGACGGGCTTCCGGCGGCAAATCCATTTGGTTAATGATGGTTTGCGTTAAACTTGCGCCGGTTCCCAGCGCGCCGCTGACCGCCGCGCCAATTGCAGCAAAAATAGCGGCAATTACCCCCGCCACAATTATCCAGATGATGGCGTTTGCCAGCGTGGCTTGCGGTTTGGCGCGTTCTTCCTGAAATACGGCTTCGCCGGGATGCGTGAGTACATTTATCCACGTTTGCATCATTGCCCCAAAATCCATTGTTCCCTCCTATGGGTCATGTTTGGTTTTAATGGTTTGTACACTCAGTTTATCATTTTATACGCCGAAATTCAAGCAAGGTTGCAAAAATATCGCGGTGAAAAAATAAAGCGGCGACCGTTGCAGTCGCCGCTGTGTAAATTACGATGTTCTGTTGCCGGTTATACCCGTTCCACACCGAGCGTTACGGTTTCACTGTCGATTTTTTCCAGTTTTTGGAAGGCGCTTTCGGGAATCAATTCATGGTGAATGTCCACCGCCAGCGTTTCGGTTTTGATGTAATCGCCCCATTGGTTGAAAACCCGCACGGTGCGCCCCGCTGCCTGATAGTAAATCCGAATTTTGTCTTCAATATTGAAGCCGGCTTCTTTCCGCATATTTTGCACGCGGCGCACAATTTCGCGCGCCAAGCCTTCCGCGGCGAGGTCGTCGGTGATGACGGTATCAATGGCAACGGTGACCACTTTATCGGCGGCAACCGCCAGCCCTTCGGCGGGATGCGTTTGCACCAGAATTTCATCCGCCGCCAGTTCGACCGGTTCGCCGTTGACGGTGACAGTGATGCTTTTGCCCGCTGCCACGTTGGCGGCAACTTCGGCGGCATCCAGTGCAGCCAGCGCGTTTCGCACGGCGGGGAATTGCTTGCCAAATTTCGGTCCGAGCAGTTTGCTGTTGGGCAGCAACCGATATTCTACCAGTGCGCCCGCATCCGCCACAAAATCAAACGCTTTCACGTTCAGTTCATCCAAAATGATGTCCACATATTCTTTGCCGAGTTCGGCGTTCCCTTCGCCCAAGTGTACCAGCACTTTTGCCAACGGTTGGCGCACTTTTAAATTTGCCCCGCTGCGCGCGCTTAACCCCAGCGAGCAAACTTGCCGGGTCAGCGCCATTTGGGTCAGCATCGATTCATCAATTCGCGCCGCATCGGACACGGGGAAATAGTGATGGTGCACACTTTCCGGCGCGCCGGTATCCACGCCGCGCACCAAGTTTTGGTACATCACTTCGGTAACAAAGGGGGTGATGGGCGATAAGATTTTAATGAGTGTGACCAGCACATGGTACAGGGTTTCATACGCGCTGTTTTTGTCGGCATCTTGCTCGCTGCGCCAGAAACGGCGGCGCGAGCGGCGGACATACCAGTTGGTCAAATCGTTCAAAAAGGTTTCGATGGTCATGGTGGCGTTCATGGCATCATACGCTTGCAATGCTGCGTCCACGCGGGTAATGACTTGATTCAACCGCCCGACAATCCATCTATCCAACACGTTTTCCGAACCGTGCCAGTCTGCCGCACCCGAGGCGGGTTGCCAATTGTCCAATCGGGCATAGGTAACGAAAAAGTTGTAAACGTTCCACAGCGGGATGAGGAATTGACGGCGGACTTCGTCGGCGCGATTGTAACCGAAGAGCAGGTTTGTTTCCGGTTTGTGGTTGCAGTACAGCCAGCGCATCACATCCACGCCCATTTTGTCGGCGGCTTCGTTAAATTCGATGGCGTTGCCCCAACTTTTGTGCATGGCGCGTCCGTCTTCGGCAAAAAGGGTGGCGTAACTGAAATTGTTTTTGAAGGGCGGTGTGCCGTCAAGCACGGTTGCCATGACCAGCATGCTGTAAAACCAGTTGCGAAACTGTCCGGGGAACGATTCGCTGGTTAAATCGGCGGGATACCACTGCCGCCAATAATCGGGGTTGGTGCGGTATTGCAGGGTGCTGAACGGCACAATGCCCGCATCGAGCCATGGGTTGCCCACATCGGGGATGCGGGTCATGGTGCTGCCGCAGTGCGGACACGCGATTTTCACTTCGTCCACATACGGTCGGTGCGGGGTGTGCCCGTCGAATTTTTCCCAACCGGTTACGGCGCGCGCTTTCAGTTCGTCTCCGCTGCCAACAACTTCAAAATGGTTGCAATCGGGATTATCGCACACCCAAATGGGTAATGCCAGCCCCCAGTATCGCTTTTTGGAAATCATCCAATCGTGCATGTTGCGCAGCCAATCGAGTTCGCGCTCTTTGCCGAAAGCGGGAATCCAGTTGATTTGCTCGGTGATGTCCATAATTTGGTAGCGCAGGCTGGCGGCTTTTTCTTCCGGCGTCACTTCCTCGCGGGGTTTGTCGTACAGTTCGCCCATGCTGATATACCATTCGTCCACCAGCCGGAAGACGAGTTCGGTTTTGCAGCGCCAGCAGGTGGGGTAGCGGTGGGTGTATTCTTCCACGCGGTAGAGCCGCCCTTTGCGTTCCAAATCTTCAAACACGGGGGTTGCCACATCACCGACATACATGCCGCTGAGCCAGCCGAAGCCGTCCAAAAAGTAACCTTCGTCATCAATCGGCGCGATGAGCGGCAGCCCGTGTTCTTTTCCCAGTTGAAAGTCTTCCGCGCCACAGCCGGGGGCAATATGCACAATGCCTGTCCCCTCGTCTTCGCCGACTTCATCCCACGCCAGCACCCGATGCGCCGCTTTGGCGGTAAGGGTTACACCCGCCACAATTTCTTTCAGCCGGGTAAAGCCGCCGGGTTGGTTGGCGGCGGGCAGGTCATCGAAAGGTCCGTCGTATGTCCAACCGACCATCTCGCTGCCTTTCAATTCTGCCAGCACTTCAAATTTACCTTTCAGCATGGATGTGGTTCCTTTGCTGAGATAGTAAATTTCGTCACCCTGTTTGACTTTCAGATAATCCAAATCGGGACCTACGGCGGCGGCAACGTTACTGCTGAGCGTCCACGGGGTGGTTGTCCACACCAGCAGCGATTCGCCGGGGCGTTCGCGCAGGGGGAATTTGAGCGTGACGCTGCGGTGGGTCAATTCGGCGTACCCGTCGGTTACAATTTCGTGCTGACTGATACCGGTGGCACAGCGCGGACACCACGGCATCACGTCGGCGCCTTTGTACAGCCAACCTTTTTCCCACACTTTTTTCAGGAACGTCCAAATCATATAGTTGTTTTCGGTGGAAAAGGTGTAATAACTGCCGCCGAGTTCCGGCATGCCCAGCCGCCCAACCAGTTCTTCCACCGAGCCGGTCACGTCGCCGCCGGGGCGATGCAGCGTAACGGTTTGTGCCGGGTCTTCTTCCATCAGTTCTGCCAACCGCCGCAGCTCGTCGGGGTCGTTCCAATCCATAGCATATCCCAACCGAATGGATTGTTCGGTTTGGACGGCGGAAAAACGTAAAACGCGCTCTTTGCAACGATTCACAAATTCCGCCAAACCGTATTCTTCGATGTCTTTTTTCGATTTGAAGCCGAGTTCTTTTTCAACTTCAACTTCCACCCACAGCCCCTGGCAGTCAAAACCGTTTTGATAGCGCAATTCGCGCCCTTTCATTGTCCAAAAACGGTTGTACAGGTCTTTGTAGGTTCGCCCCCAACCGTGGTGCACGCCCATTGGGTTATTGGCGGTGATGGGACCATCCACAAACGACCATTTCGGTTCGCCTTTGTGCATGGCAACGGTTTTTTCAAAAATTTTGTTCTGTTCCCAAAAGCGGATTGTCTCCCGTTCCTGCGCGGGAAAATCTACATTGGATGGTACAGGTTTAAAAGGCATAGCGTTTCACACTCCAAAAAATTATCATTTGTTATTTGGCTTTCGGCATTTGTTACACGCGCCGACCGCCTTTGAGTTCATCTTGCAGTACGGCAAGTTCATCCCATTTACCGGCGGCGGCGAGTTTTGCCTGCTCTGCCCAAGTAGTGGGGTCGGCAAGCCGGGCAAGGCGCGGGTCTTCCGCCGCCAAAATTTCGCGGACGCGGTCGGCGGTGGTTTCCGCCAGTTGGGCAAAGGTAAAGATGCCGGCGGCGTTCAGCACCCCGGAAATTTTGGGACCGATGCCTTCGATTTTTTTCAAGTCGTCGGGGGCGGGCGGTGTTTCCGGTTCGGCGACGGCAACCGGCACGCTTTCAGCGCGGATGGCAGCCGGTTCCGGTTCGGCGGGTGGGGTGGCGTCGGGGCGTTCATCCGGTTCAAACGGGTTTCTCTCTGTTTCCGGCTCATCTTCTCGACGCAGCAACAGTACAATTACCAGCGCAATTAACGCCAAAATAACAACCAACCAACTGAAAGTTCCTCCGCTCATTTGTCTTCCTCCCTTTTTCATGAGATTACCTCACTTTAATCGGTAATTTCCACCATAATGCGTTTGTTGATTTTACCCTTGCTTTTATAGCCCACCACTTTTATGCGACCCACTTCTTTGGTGTTGCGCACGTGTGTGCCGCCGTCGGCTTGCAGGTCAAGTCCGTCAATTTCCACCACCCGCACCTGCCGGATGGCGGGGGGCAGCAAATTTATTTTGGTGCGAATCAAATCCGGTATTTGGAATGCTTCCTCGCGGGGCAGTACCCGCCACGAAACGGGGCGGGCATTTGCCACCTCTTCGTTGATTTTGCGTTCAATTTCGGCAACCAATTCTTTGTGCATGTGCTCAAATTCAAAATCCATGCGCCCTTTGAGCGGTTCCATGTTGCCACCGGTTACCGATGCGCCGTAATCTCGCCATACCACGCCGCACAAAATGTGCATGGCGGTATGGGTGCGCATCAATTTATAGCGACGTTCCCAGTTGATTTTACCGTGAACGGCATCGCCCACCGCCGGTAACTCGCCGTCAACCCAATGCCAGATGGTGTTACCTTTCTTTTTCACTTTGGTGACGGGTATTGTGCGCCCGCCGACGGTAATTTCGCCGGTGTCGTTGGGCTGTCCGCCGCCACCGGGATAAAATGCGGTGCGGTCGAAGGCGAGGGCGTTTTCGGCGGGGTCTATGGCGGTCACAACCGCGTCAAATTCTTGCAAATAACTGTCATCGTGTGCCAGCAGTTCGGTCATTATGCCTCCAAAGGGAAGGTAGTGTAACTATTTCAGTGTTGCCCGTTACAGTGTCATTTCGCTATTCGTTTGTTCACTTTTCGCAATTAAAAAAAGCCCTCATCCACACAGGGACGAGAGCTTTAAAAGCGAATCTCCCGCGGTACCACCCCACTTGACAGTGTTGTCCGCTTTGTCCGCCTGCGGAGCACGCGCTCGACAGGGGAACCCGGGTAACGGCAGGTTATGCCGGACAAGCCTACTGGGCATTGCCGTTCGGTTGTCTGCTCGGAAAGGATTTTCCGGATGGGATACACGCTTGGCTCGCACCGTCCCAAACTCGCTGTGGTGAGTGTCCACCCGTACTCGTTTTCGTCATCGCATTTTGATTTTTTGTGTCAAAACACAACACAAACACTATATCATTGCGCTATCGCGTTGTCAAATGTTTCTTGCTGCCGCATCAGTTCATCATACAGTGTGTGCAGGTTGATGCGGTGCAATTCTTGCACCAAACCATTCAATGGAATGCGGCTCAGCCCGCAATCATCAATCAAAATCCGGTCGAGCACGCTTTCCGGCTCTCCGCGTTCAATGACCTGCCGCACTTTTTCTTCGATGGTGTCCAAATAGGCAACACTGGCATCAATGGCTTTGGGAATTTCGCCGCGCAGCAACACTTCGCCGTGCCCCTGCACCATACTTTCCAACGGATATTCCAGCAGTGCGCGCAACGATTTTTTCAGTTGGTGCCGGTCGCCGGCGATAAAATACGGTACGGGCATCATCGCATCGGCGGCGAGCAATACTTTGTCTTCGCGCACAAATGCCACGGTTTGGTCATCGGTGTGCCCCGGCAGGCGTTTCAGTTCCACCGATTTGTTGCCAATGTGGATGACCATTGTGCCATCTTCAAAAACAATGTCGGGAATGCGCAGTTCCACTTCTTCAAATTCGGGGTTGTTGGCTTTGGCTTCGTTCAGGGCGTGCTGTCCGTATGCCAGTAAGTTGTCGTGACATTTTTTGTGGCACACCAATTGCACGTCATCATCAAACAGGTAGTTGCCGAAAGTGTGGTCGGCGTGCCAGTGCGAGTTAATGAGATATTTGATGCGCCCTTTGCCCAACGATTTGAGAAAATCAATCATCGCGCGCGTTTCTTCGGGAAAGGGCAACGTATCCATTACAATAATGCCTTCGCGGTGTACCACCGCCGAGGCGGTAACTTGGGCATATAACCCGCTGGTAAATACATATATATCATCTGAAACACGTTCCCGCCGCATACGCTCTCCAATTACGGTTTTCTCTGCAAACAATCACTGGGGATTATAGCACAATTCAAAGGGGAAAATCAAGCCGATTCGACATCAGTTTTGGTGATTTTTTAGAATTTTCAAGACGCGCTCCACGTCTGCGGGCGTATTGAGGTTGGTCAGAAAATTGAAGTTGCCGCTTACGGCGGCGATGGTATCGGCATTGACGTACCGCACCCGCACCGCATCGAAAAACCCCACCACCCGCAGCGATTTTTCCGCCAGCCGCGTTTTAATTGCCGGCAAGCACGTTTTGCGATAGAAAGCGTGCAACGTGTCCGGGTGTGGCGAGATGCGCGGCACAACCACATCCGCATCTGCCCGCAGTGATGCCAGCAATTCAATCACATCGGCGCGGACAAGGGGCATGTCGCATGCCAGCACAAACGCCCATGGATGTTTGGCGGTGGCAATGGCGGTGTAAATGCCGCCCAACGCCGCATTGCCGGGCAGAATGTCGCTCACCATGGGCAGGTTGAACGCGCGATATTCGGCGGGGGTGTTGGTTACCAAAAACAAATCGTCGGTCAGCGGGGCAACGGCATCAATGACCCGGCGAATAACCGGCTTGCCGTGCAGGTCAATCAATGCTTTATTGCGCCCCATCCGGCGGCTTTGTCCGCCCGCCAAAATGGCGATGCTATATGGTGTGTTGGTGTCGGTGTTGGTATCCATAGAAAAACCCGTATCAAAAATGATACGGGTTAATGTTAAACAGAATGGTTAAACGGGCAAATTTACGAATTTGCCATCAGGTATTTTACGGCTTCGCCCACGGTTGTAATGTTTTGCGCTTCTTCGTCGGAAATTTCGCCGCCGAATTCTTCTTCAAACGCCATAATCAGTTCCACCAAATCGAGTGAATCCGCTTCCAAATCATCTTTGAAACTGGCATCCATGGTAACTTTATCTTCTTCAATGCCCAACTGCTCAACAACAATGTCTTTTACTTTTGCGAAAACTTCATCTTGAGTCATAATTTTAATGTCCTCCGGTTCGACAGGTTTGCAAAGGTTTTATAATTTCGCTGTTTCACCGCCAGTGCGGCAAAACGTTCTCTTACCAATATGTGGAACACGGTTTGCCCGCCGAAGTTACGGATTTCGTGTTCGATTTTCTGACTCGTCTGAAAAAAGGTTGCTTTTTCACCACAGTACCCGCAGGGCACAGGCGGCGCAGAGAAGCAGAGAAATTCATATTTTTGAGTTTGGAGGTAAATTTGCCGGCAAAATCGCAGATACTCCACATAGGCGGCTCTCAAACTTTATTTGTATCTATTCAGAATAGAACGCGGATTAACACGGATTACAGAGATTTGCGCAGATTTTAAGATA